>JAIRUF010000055.1 GCA_031254555.1 Oscillospiraceae bacterium
TTGGGTGCTGACTGCTATGATACGCTTGCTGGTGAAGACGACGCCGTCGCTTAATCCTTCAAAGGAACCTATTATTTTTTCTCCCCCAATCAATATAGGGGCAAGAATTCCCTCAAAGACGGAATTATCCACGGGTTTGAGTTTTATAAAATTTTCGTGATGGAATTTTATCAACTTAAAGCCTCCTTTTACAGTCATATAAAATTCAGTATTACATATGAAACTTTTGAAATTTACTCGCCTGTACCACAGCAGATGTTATTGCAAGCGCTTTTATAATAAGGTCCGTTCATATAATTCTATTTTTTATGTTTTGATTTTATACTTAAAGTACGGGTTATAGTTTGTTTAAAACAAATAAAAAGGACCTTTAGCGAGGTTGGTCCAAGCCCTCACAAAACTCTTGCAGCAAAACAAAAAAATCTGCGGGAGGGGGGGGAACATGAAGTAGGTGTATAAAGTCTTCATCTCAAAAGCGTACCCCCGCAGGTTTTGCGGGGGCACTGCTTTTTGGCCGTGATGCCTGTAAATCGGTTACCCGTATACGTTGTATTATGATGGTGCTTCTATGGGCTATGGATTTTTGAAAAGATCACGGTAGGGTAAGTTGTCCGGAGGGGTTAGGCCATGCTGCAGAATTTCATGTTCCAAATATCTTATATAATGATCCTTTTCCAGTACGGCTTTTTCGAGGATAGTAACGCGTTCTTCCAGCCTTTCAAGCCGTTGGGTCTCTCTGTCTGCTATATGCTGCCATGCTCCTACAACCTCTTTACTATCCTCCCTTTTTGTCTTATTCAAATCGGAGATGAACTTTAATAGGAACATCCCTGTTCCTCCGCCCAGTGCACTCAATATTGCTGGTAGGTAATCCATATTTATAACCCTTTCCCTAGGAAATGAAAGTTTCCTATTATAAATAATATATCATAGGCAATCAGCGGAAAACCTGTTTCTAAAAAGACGCCATAATATATAAACCAGATAACGTTAAATATAATGAGACACATCATAGTGATAATCATTGTCCAAAGCAGATATCTTTGAGGTTTAAAATAAGCAAAAATTGAGCCTAAAAAGAGAATACCTGCGCCAAAAAAGTTATAGATATTGAAAACTAATCCATAAGTTTGGCTGTTTATATTAAAAAAGAAACCGATACACATGAGCATTTGAAGCAAGGCTAATGATCGGTATCCTCTGATATACTCCATAATTTCTATCCTTTCGCTTGGCATATTTGTTTTAGGACATCCTTTATGACATTTTATGTCGATTGCTCAAGGTTAGTGAATATTTTAAAATACAGCCGTCTTTTAAAAAGTTATTTTACCGACAGCGAAAAAGATAAAATCCTCTCAATTAAGCATGAAATTTGACAATTATCGCCCTTTTGGGCAAGAGAAAACGGCTTGAAATATTATATTTCAAGCCATCCTAATAATGGTGGACCCAAGGGGGATCGAACCCCTGACCTCCGCATTGCGAACGCGGCACTCTCCCAGCTGAGCTATGGGCCCCTGTATTTAATTGTCAATATAGATTATATAATAAAGGCGCGTGTAATATCAAGGATTAAATAACTTTTTTACAGTAATCACTCATACAGCACTTGTAGCACATGGCCTTTCGTGCCGTACACACAGCACGACCATGAAGAACGCACCTGTGGCAAAAATCGCTGCTCTCGGCAGGATCCAGAATAGGCGCAAGTTCACGCTCGACTATATGCGGATTCTTTGTCTTTACAAGTCCTAAGCGGTTTGCGATACGGATAAGGTGAGTGTCGCAAACGATGGCGGGTTTGCCGTAAACATCTCCAAGGATTAAGTTGGCGGTTTTGCGCCCAACTCCGGGGAGCGTTAAAAGATCCTCCATATTGTCGGGAACTATTCCGTCAAAATTATCTTCCATCATAGCTGCCATACCTATGATGTCCAAAGAAAAAAAAAAAAAAAAACCGCAGGACCTTATAATCTCCTCAACATCCGTAACGTCGGCGTCTATATAATCGTCAAGCGTCTTGTATTTATCAAACAGAGCCGGGGTTATCATGTTTACCCTTGCGTCTGTGCATTGAGCGGCGAGGCGCACGGATATGAGCAGTTCAAATGGGCTCTTATATGTAAGGGAGCATATCGCGTCGGGATACTCTTTTTTTAAAGCCTGCACACAATGATGCGCCCGAAGTTTCTTTGTCATAAATTCCTCCAAAAATTGACTTATATCAAACATTATAGACCAAATTCTCAAAAAGACAATATGAAATTTATGGTCCTTTATTGATAAAAAATTTTTTATATGGTATCATTTTAGAAATTATTTCAATTTACCGGTCATGGGGGAGGATGATATTTTTGTACGGTGATCTTTTAGATACAATAGGATTTGTGAGCAGTTCTGACAGCGAAGTCGGGCAGGCTATGGCACAAGAGCTTATGCGCCAGCAGCGCAATTTAGAGCTGATAGCGTCTGAGAACGTGGTCAGCCCAGCGGTTATTGCCGCAATGGGCAGCATACTTACAAATAAGTATGCTGAGGGGTATCCGGGCAAGCGTTATTACGGCGGATGCGAGTATGTCGATGTGGTTGAGAGCCTTGCCATAGAGCGGGCAAAAGAATTGTTTTCGGCTGAGTTTGCAAATGTGCAGGCGCACTCAGGCGCTCAGGCAAACATTGCCGCGTATTTTGCCTTTGTAAATCCAGGCGACAAAATAATGGGGATGAGCCTTGCCCATGGAG
>JAIRUF010000058.1 GCA_031254555.1 Oscillospiraceae bacterium
TATAGTTATAATTCAAATAATCAAGGTTAATATCAGCCCAAGTTCTCTTTAAAAAGTCCGGCATAAAAACCACCTTAAAAAAAGTCAAAAATTAACAATATATGTAAAATTTTGCCAAAAGAAAAAAAGTGGATGAACGCATGTGCAAACACGCATAGACATTCACATGGTATAATGGTTGTATCACAACCATTATACCATAACATCTATTTAAACATCAAATATCTTATGCTGTATAGCTTGAATGTTTATCTAAATTCATTTATAATACTTATTGGAATGATCACTCGGCTAAAGATCATCTGCGTCTTGGTCCGGCCGTTCGTCGTCCTTGGGGGTACCCGTATAGCTTCCGAGCACGTCAGAAGATATTTCAGAATTTTTTGAACGCCAAATTTCTGCTATTTGTCTGTGAAAAGATTTTTTGTTTTTTGGAGTAAAGCTGTTTTGGTCATTTGTGTCTTTGTTCATAAAAGATTCACCTCTGTTAACAATTTATTAAACTTATTATATTATACGCATTTATGTTATAAATAAAAGAAATTATTATAATAAATAATATGTACAACAAGAAAAATTTGTAAAATTGTTCAAAAATTGTTCAAAAATTAGTATAAAATAGAGAAAAAAATATCATAACTTTTATATGATTTAACGAAAGTAAAGAAAAATTGTTATTTTCATTGACATTGCGAATTAGGTGTAGTAAAGTTATAGTGTAGACGAGGGGCAAATTTCCCTTAACTAACTAAACATAAATTTTTATTGTTTTCACAAAAAAGAAAGGATTTGATAACCAATGAGAAAAACAAAGAAAGCATTAGGGCTCTTAGTAGCACTTTCAATTGTTCTCACACTTGCAACAAGTGCTTTTTCAGCTTCTGCGCTTAGCTTAAAAGATCTTCTCAACTCGATTTTTGGCGGCGGTTCATCCACATCAGCTAGTGATGATTCAGGAGTATTGCCAGCAGCTGGTTCAAACACTACGGAGTACAAACCAATTTTTAACTTCTACATCAAATATGATGTAGATAAAACTAAGTCTTGGGGCTTCCGTATCGGCAACCCGCCGAAAGCAACAGAGCCGACTGAGCCTACAGAGCCAACTGAACCTACAGAGCCAACTGAGCCGACCGAGCCTACAGAGCTGACCGAGCCAACGCAGCCGACTGAGCCTACAGTAAAAGATCCGGTTGTCAGCAAACCTGTGGTTTCTGTTCCATCAACAGGTGATGCAGGTATAGCAGCAGTTGCAACTCTTTCAGTAGTTTCAGCAGCAGCATTTGTAATCGCTAAGAAAAAATAATTAACCTTTAAGGTTAAGGTGTAAAGAGCTAATGGTTTCATTAGCTCTTTATTTTTATATCTTTTTGTAATAATATAAAAATTAATGCAACAGTTTTATTCTTTTTATGCTCTTATATATTGAAGGACAGTAAAGAGGGGATGCTATGAACACAGTAAAAAAGCTTGTAATTGATTCCCAAAAAGGCGACAAAAAAGCATTTGCGCAGCTATACAGTATGTATCAAAGCGAGCTCTATAAGTTTGCGTATTATTATTTAGGAAACAGGGAAGACGCTCAGGATGCGGTACAGGATGCGGTGATAAGCGCATTTCAGTCCATACCTAAACTTAAAAACGAAGATGCGTTTAAATCATGGCTCTTTAAAATACTGTCTAATTGCTGCAACAGGCATATTTCTGAGGTGATAAGACACAGGGAGCTCATTGAGATCAGTGAGGATATTACCGGAGCTCACTGTGATAAAATGTCTGACGCTTTTTCGCTGTGGCAGGAAATCCGTTCGCTTGACAGTGAAGAGCGATCCATTGTCCTTCTATGCATTATTGCAGGATATAAGAGCAGAGAGGTCTCTCAGATTTTGAGCATACCGGCTGGAACGGTGCGTTCAAAACTTTCCAGGGCTCTTGCAAAGCTGCGTAATAATCTTGACAAGGAGGAATACGTATGAAAAAAAAGGATAAAAAAACAATAGAAGATATTAAAAAATGCCTTTCTCCGATTGACGATCAAAATGCGCTGCCGGAGGAGCTCTCAAAAGAAAATATTGAAAAAATTCTAATGGGCGAAAAATATAGAGACGGCAGAGCACGTAAAAACAAAACATCCGGATCCAAAATGGTACGCATAGGAACGGGAATAGCCGCTGTACTGATTTTATCTCTGGGACTTAGTTCATTATCAGACGTTATAAGCGGACAAATTAAGTATAACTCAATATCCGGCGAAGTCAAAAAAGCTGAAAAATATGATGAGATCGAAAATATATTTATTGACTTAAAGAAAAAGCAAGAGAAAAAGGACGGCAGCTCTATATTTTACAGAATGAATCAAAAAAACATTGATATGCCTGAAAGTATAGCTGATAATTCTTTGGATGAAAATAAGTCGATGGCAAGTGCCCAGCAGGATCACTCACAGACCAACACGCAGGTAAGCGGGGTTGACGAGGCGGATATAATAAAAAATGACGGACGCTACATCTATATAGCGTCGCAAAAAGATAATTCCATTATTATTGTAGACGCT
>JAIRUF010000073.1 GCA_031254555.1 Oscillospiraceae bacterium
TTATTTCACATCCTGCCCGTCGCGATCATGCGTGGCTGCAAAGGAGCTTCCCAAAGGCGCTTTAGTTGAGATTGAAGTAATTGCAGTCTCCGATTGATAGTGAAGTATAAAAAGGAGGGTTTGAATTTCTCAAGCCTTCCTTTTTTGTTGTGTGAAAAATAAAGGGTTTAATACCATAGAGCTGTGCTCTATACACGCGCCCAAAGGGCGCGTGGCGTGGGTCCCCCACGCGGTATTAAACACCATTACCTCAATAGCTCAAGGATACAAAAGTTACGCTTCCAGTCTGATTTTCATTATGCATAGACTACTCCCTGCTTTTATGCTAAAATTAATATTGAATACTCGTTTAAGGATGTGGTTTAAGTGACACGGAATCCTATTATAAAAATTGACGGAAAAACATATATGAACACTAAAGCTGCCGCGGGATATTGGAACGTACGGGCAAGCACAGTTGCGAACTACTGTAAAAACGGCGACATCCCCTGCGCATACAAGGATCACAGCGGCAAATGGTCACTGCCATTAGAGTCTATCAAGCCTTTCCCTAAAGAGGATATCAAAAAGGTTTTAAGACTTACATTACAATTGCAAAACAATCCCAATTACGATATCGACTACCTCTCGCTTGGCATATCTCCGGAGCAACTGCCTGCAGTTTATGACTACCTTTTTAAGCTAAACTACATAAAACAAATTAAAAACATACTTCCCGCAAGGCTGCCTTATGAGGTAACTTTAACAGATCGCGGCATCGGACTTGTGACATCTGATAGCAACGCGTCACATAACAGCGCTGACAATATAGGCAGTATGATAGACAAATGGGGACCCCTTATTATAAACCTCGCAACAGCTATTATAAAGGCAAGCTAATCCTTTAAAATTACAGACGTAAGAATGCTAAAAGTTGCACATATATGTTGCGAACTATACATCAATGTGATACACTAAACTATATATAGATTTAAATTTACATTTATTATATTGGGAGGGAGGTAACACCATGTATTGTAATGGATGTGGAGAAACTGTAGATGAAAACACAAAAATATGCCCTAAATGCGGAACGATTATAACCGAAAGACGGCCGGCCCTGAAAAAGAAAAAAAAGAACATAGGCGGCCCAATAGCTATAATTCTTATTCTTCTTTTTTTATTCTTAACTATTGGCCTGCCAATTATATTGGCCTTTATATTTTCGGCGGATGACGGACCATATTATGATGGAAACGATTATGGCTATTTATATCAAAACGTTTCATACTATGACTATGACACAAATGAAACAAACTGTTGTGAAGAAGGAAACTTAATTATAAACATATAATGATAAAAAAAGGCTGCAAAGGGAATTCCCTTTGCAGTCTTTTTTTAAACTTCTATCTGTTCAAATTGGCTGTTATAAAGATCTTTATAAAATCCATCTCTGTCTATCAATTCACTGTGGGTACCGCTCTCAACTATGTCTCCCCTGTTCAAAACCAGTATTAGATCAGCGTTTTTAATGGTTGACAGCCTGTGAGCAATTACAAAAGAGGTTCTTCCAACCGTTAGTTTATCCATAGCCTTTTGAATTAAAATCTCCGTGCGCGTATCCACTGAGCTTGTTGCTTCATCTAAAATAAGGAGAGGAGCATTTTCTATCATCGCTCTTGCAATTGTCATCAACTGTTTTTGCCCCATCGACAAAGCGGCCTTGTCGTTTAATATAGTGTCATATCCCTTTGGCAAAGTCATTATAAAATGATGCAGTCCTACAGCTTTGCAAGCTTCCTTTACCTGCTCGTCCGTCACTCCTGATTTGCTGTAAATTATATTCTCTTTTATGGTACCTTCAAACAGCCATGTGTCCTGCAAAACCATGCAGAAAAGATTGTGCACATCTTCCCTCTTCATCTCATTTATAGAGATTCCGTCAATCTTTATGACACCGCTATCCAGTTCATAGAATCTCATGAGCAGGTTTACAATAGTTGTTTTACCGGCACCAGTGGGGCCGACTATGGCGACCTTTTGCCCTGATTCTATATGTGCAGAGAAGTCATTGATAATTACCCTGTCTTTATTGTATCCGAACCTTACATTTAAAAATTCAACTTCTCCTAGGGCGTCTGTAGTCGTTTTAGTCTTATGGCTTTCATCCTCTATTTCCTCTTCTTTTAAGAATTCAAAAACCCTCTCTGTTGCAGCTGCGGTGGACTGAAGATTAGTTATAATTTGCGCAAACTCTGACATCGGCTGAGTAAACAGCCTTATATAGACTATAAATGCAACTATAACACCAAAGGATATCACCTCATTGAACACTAGCACTCCGCCTACAACGCATACCAAAACATATCCAAAGTTGCCTATAAACGTCATAATCGGCATCATCATGCCGGAGAGAAACTGAGCTTTCCATCCGCTTTCATAGAGTTTCTCATTTATATCAGTAAATTTCTCCAAAGCTTGCCTTTCGCCGTTATAGACTTTTAAAATATTATGCCCTGAATATATCTCCTCTATATGCCCGTTTATAGCTCCAAGCTCCCTTTGCTGGGTAACAAAGTGTTTTTGCGACCGTGACACTATAAGTATCATCAATCCAAATCCTACAATCGTTGCCACTATTGCCGTAAGAGTCATGATTGTATTTGTGATGAGCATCATAATCAGTGAACCCACAAAGGCGGTCGCTGAAATGGCGATGTTGGAAACGCCTTGGCTGAATGTTTGCGATATCGTATCAACGTCATTTGTAACCCGGCTCAAAACATCCCCATAGCTTGTTGAATCAAAGTATTTAAATGGAAGTTTGTTTATCTTTTTTGATATTTCCTCTCTGAGTCCATGCGCCACTTTTTGTGTAACCGACGCCATTATAAAACCCTGAAAGTAAGATAAGACAGCTCCTGCCAGATATATCGTCACAAGGAATAATCCTATTTTTGATATTGCCCAAATGTCAATTTCCGTCATCATGCCTTGCGTTATCAAATCTGTTATTTCGCTTAGTTTGCCGGGCCCTATAAGTATAAATATCATTCCGGTCATAGAAAAGGCAAACGCAATAATAATTGCCGGTATATATCTCTTACAGTATAAGGCAAGATCCTTTAACGCATTCTTAAAGTTTTTTGGTTTTCCCTCTGCCGCATTTTGACTGTCCTGGTCTTTTTTAACCGGACTGCTATTTTGTCTCCTCTCACTGCTCATCGTCCAGTTCCTCCTTTGACAGCTGAGAATAAGCGATCTCCCTGTAAACCTCGCATGTTTTTAAAAGCTGTGCGTGGGTTCCAATTCCAACGGCCTCGCCCTGTTCCAGAACTATTATCTTATCGGCGTTTTTAATTGTCCCTATCCTCTGGGCGACTATAAGATTTGTTTTATCTGCCGCCTCTTTTTTTAAAGCTGTCCGCAGCGCGTGGTCTGTTTTATAGTCAAGCGCGGAAAAGGAGTCGTCAAAAATATATATTTCAGGGTCCCTGTACACTGCCCTTGCAATTGAGATTCTTTGCTTTTGCCCGCCGGATACATTCGTACCGCCCTGGGCAATAGCGGAATCATATTTATCTTCCATTTCCTCAACAAACTGCGTTGCTTGCGCTATACGCGCTGCCTTTTTAACATTTTCCTGCAAATCGCCGGTTTTACTGCCGCTGTCCCCATACGTAATATTTGAGCTTACAGATCCGCTGAACAACACCGCCTTTTGAGTGACGACCCCAAGTTTATTGTGCAAATCTTCAAGTTTATAGTCCTTTACATTTATGCCGTCAAGGAGAACTTCTCCGTTTGTCGCGTCGTAAAATCGCGGAATAAGATTGACAAGGGTGCTCTTCCCGCTGCCTGTAGATCCTATAAACGCGACTGTTTCTCCCCTGTTCGCTTTAAACGAAATATCCTTTAAAACATACTCGGCGGCGTCCGGGTACTTAAAGCTTACATTTTTAAATTCAACTTCACCTTTTATTCCGTTTGGCGGAATACTTAATCTGCCGTCTGTAATTGTCGGCTCTTTATCTAAAACTTCATTTATACGTCTTGCCGACACCGCGGCCCTCGGCGCGATTATAAAAATCATCGTAAGCATCATAAACGACATTACAATCTGCATTGCATAAGATGAAAACACCACCATGTCACTGAACAGATTTACTCTGTCAGCAACACCCGCCCCGTTTATGATGTGAGCGCCTGTCCAGTATATGGCAAGGTTTATCCCGCCCATCATAAGCGACATGCCCGGACCTATAACAGACATTATTCTTGTTACAAACAGATATGTACCAGCCAAATCTTTACTTGCTTTTAAAAACTTCTTTTCCTGAAAGTCTTCGGCGTTATATGCCCTAACCACCCTAAGTCCAGTAAGATTTTCTCTGGTGATATTGTTAAGATTATCGGTGTATTCCTGAATTTTCTTAAATCTTGGCATCACAAACACAAATATGACAAAGATCAAAACCATTAAAAACAATACCGCCACAGCCGTGGTCAATGTCCATTGCCAGCTTTTCCCCAATATTTTTAAAATCGCCAACGTCGCCATTATCGGGGCTCTGATAATAACATGAAGTCCCATGGCTATAACCATTTGAACCTGCACTATATCATTGGTTGATCTGGTAATAAGGCTTGCCGTTGAAAACTGATTTATCTCTTCCATTGAAAATGAGCCGACCTTTTTAAATATGGCAGACCTTAAATCTTTGCTGAACGACGCCGCTACCCTTGATGCAAAAAATCCCACAAAAATAGCTGAAATCAAGCTTAAAAACGCAAACGCTACCATGTATGCGCCAATATCCCAAACATCACTGACCTTTGTCCCAGGCGTCTGCAGCAATCTTGTTATCTCAGACATGTACTCTGGTATTTTCAAATCAAGCCACACCTGCACTGACATTAGCACGACGCTTGATAAAATCATTTGCCATTCTTTAATTTTTAAGTATTTAAAAATTTTTAGCATTATAAAAACTGCTCCCTTAAATATTTTACACTATCATTTTTTGAATGGTAATTATACCACAAAAAATTACATTATAATACATAAATCTCGTTAATTTATAAATTAGTTTTAACAATAAAAATTTTTCTCTATAATTATGTTAAAATCGTGTATTATAATAATATTATAACTTTAAAAAAGAAGGTATAAAATTGAACGTTGAAAGCATATTAAAAAGCTGTGATCTAGGAGATTTTTATAACATTATTACATATGACTGCGTCAATTCGACCAACGATACTTTAAAAGAAATGGCACATAACGGCGCTGCCGAGGGAACTGTCGTAATCGCCAATGAGCAGTCAAACGGTAAGGGGCGCCGCGGCAAATCCTTTGCCTCTCCTCCCGGCACGGGATTATATTTCAGTTTTCTTGTAAGGCCTTCCATACCTGCAAAAAAATCTGTTTTGATCACTCCGGCAATTGCTGTGTGCGTATCAAAGACCATTGAGGATGTATCAGGTAAATGCGCCATGATAAAATGGGTCAATGATATATATATTGAGAACAAAAAGGTGTGCGGAATACTCACCGAGTCCTCTTTTAGTTCCGAAAATCTTGATTACGCCGTAATCGGAATCGGGATAAATATTGCAAAATCCGAACTTTATTTCCCAAAAGACGTAAGATCTGTTGCCGGCTGTATTTTAAACGATGACGAAAATGCAGAAAAAAAAAAAAAAAAAGCACAGCTTGTATCGGGAATTTTAAAGAAATTTTTTGATATATATAAAGATATCGAGCAGGAAACTTTTTTGGATGAGTACAGACAAAGATCACTGATTTTGGGCAAGATGGTTTGCGTGAACAAAGGAAATGATGTTATAAGGGGAGTTGCACAGGAAATAGACAATGATGTCCGCCTTAAAGTAAAACTTGAAAACGGATCTTTAATGCTCTTTAACAGCGGAGAAGTTAGTATAAAATTTTGATAAAATATACTTTGTGCATAAAAATAATATATATGTCTTAACGGAGGTGTTACCTTGTCAAATATCATAATTATCGGTTCAGGCCCTGCCGGGGTTTCAGCGTCACTTTATACTGTCCGCGCAGGTATTGAAACTAAAATCATTTCAAAAGGTGAAGGAGCCCTGGAAAAAGCTGAAAAAATTGAAAATTATTATACAGGATGGCTTGAAATTAAACAGTACACATCAGCTTATGGTTTATGCTAATTATGTTAATGTATTGGGCAGAAGCATACATACTGCAGAGAAAAATACAGAAGCTTTAGTAGTTGCTA
>JAIRUF010000081.1 GCA_031254555.1 Oscillospiraceae bacterium
AAACCATGTTTCATCCTTTGTATTTATCTCATATAGCGGTGACTCGGCTATATAAACCTTTCCCTCCTCTATAAGGGTTGGCATAAGCCTGTATATCATGGTTAGTATAAGCGTGCGTATCTGAAATCCGTCTACATCTGCGTCCGTACATATGATAACCTTTGCCCATCTAAGGGAGCTTAGGTCAAACAGTGAAAGATCACGGCTTATTTTGCCGCTAACCTCTACTCCGCAGCCCAATACTTTTACAAGGTCTGTTATGATTTCATTTTTAAATATTTTATCATACTCTGATTTTAAACAGTTGAGTATTTTACCCCTTACGGGTATGATGGCCTGAAACTCGGAGTCGCGCGCTTGCTTGCAGGCTCCAAGGGCGGAGTCGCCCTCCACTATGAACAGCTCCCTTTTTACTATATCTTTGCTTCGGCAGTCTACAAACTTTTGAACCCTGCTTGTGATATCATTGCTGCTTTGCAGTGTTTTTTTAAGATTAAGCCTTGTGGACTCAGCTTTTATCCTGCTGCGCATGTTTATCAGTATTTGATCGGCAAGCCTGTCCGCCTCCAACTTATTCTCTATAAAATAAACCTCAAGCTGATGACGAAAGAACTCGGTCATCGCTTCCTGTATAAATTTATTGTTAATCGCTTTTTTCGTCTGGTTCTCATACGATGTCTGCGTGGACATGGACGAGACTACAAGCACCAGGCAATCCTCAACGTCCTGAAAGTTAATTTTATTGTCACTTTTAAGATATTTGCCGTTTTGTTTTAAATATGCGTCTATCTGAGATACAAAAGCGCTTCTCACAGCCTTTTCTGGTGCACCTCCGTGTTCAAGCCAACTTGAGTTGTGATAATACTCTTTTTTATTCTTTTTATTTGAAAAACATAAGGCCGAATTTATCTTTACCCTGTAATCAGGCTTGTCCTCACGATCACGCCCCACTTTTTGAGTTTGCCAGAACTGAACTGAGGTAAAGGCGTCTTCGACTGCGTACTCTTTGACATATTGAGTGATACCGTCGTTGTATAAATACTCAAAGGTTTCAAAATTTGACCCCACCTGATTTTTAAGTATAAACTTAACTCCAGAATTGACTATAGATTGCATCTTCATCGTTTTTTGAAAATACTCAAGCGGTACGTCAATATCTGTAAACACTTTACTATCCGGCTTCCACCTTATGACAGAGCCGGTATCTTTTTTATTATAAGGCTCCTTTTCAAGGCTTGAACATGGTTCGCCATTTTTAAAATGCAATGTATAAATATATCCGTCTCTGCGGACTTGAGCGTCCATATATTCAGAGGCGTATTGAGTGGCGCACAGGCCAAGTCCGTTCAGCCCCAGGGAGAACTCGTAGCTGCCGCCTGAGTTTGTGTGGTATTTGCCTCCGGCGTACATCTCACAAAAGACAAGTTCCCAGTTAAACTTATCCTCGCTTTTGTTATAATCCATTGGAATTCCCCTGCCAAAGTCCTGCACTTCTATGGATTTATCCTCATATCTGATTACCACCACTTTGTCGCCGTAGCCTTCCCGCGCCTCGTCTATCGCATTTGCTAGTATTTCAAATATAGAGTGCTGGCAGCCATCTATACCATCTGATCCAAAAATAACCGACGGGCGTTTACGCACCCGGTCAGCGCCCTTAAGCTGTGATATATTTTCATTTCCGTATGCAGATTTTTTTGACATGGTTTCCTCCAAAAAGCAACCTCTTAAAGCTATATTATTCCACTACATCATGTAATACTTTACACTAGATATTGGGGATATGTCAAGAATTTTCCAATTGCGAACGCAAGAGTGTATATAAAAAAACCGCCATTTAAGGCAGTTTTTATATATATGTCTTTACTTTATAACCTCAACTATGTCTATTCCGCCACACAGGGTAAAATATTTTATGGTAAAGGTAGGCAAACCTTCCGCAAACGGCCTGTTAATCTTATTGTCCACACCGCCTAAAAGAGAGACGCCCGATATCTCCACATTAAAGTTGCGCGGAGGGATAATGTCTACACCGCCAAACGCAGCATTTACATAAAAGGTAACATCCCCCACAGGCGTTGAGTCCGCCAAATCCAGCTCAACACCTCCGAAAAGTGCAGTAGCTTCTCCGCCTTTTAAACTTTTACTGGTGTTTCTGCTTTGGTTTAAGCCAAACATTGATAAAATTGATACATGGTCGTTGCTGCTTTCTCTTTGCCTGTTTCCTGCACTTGACTTTTCCTCACCGTGAGCCTCGCTTTTTTGAGAGGCATTTTCTTCCGCTTCATTATAATCTGTTTTATGAATCTCGTTTGTCCGATTATATGACAACTCATTAGATCTGTTTTTTTTTCTAAATTCGCTTATTATAAGACCTAGGCCAAGCACGATTAACATGGCGGAAATCGTTACTCCGTGGAGAATTTCACTTTCAAACCATCCCTGTTCTCTTATAAGCAGCCACAATCCCAGCAGGAACAAAATGGAGTTAACAATGTTTATCCTGGATGATATCATGCTTCCCACGGCTGGTATTATTATAAACAAGGTCCACCATCCGCTAAAATTAATCATGTTCCAAATATCCAGAATATCGCCCAAATATATAACTCCAAATACTATTGCAGCTACACCGAACAGTATTTTAGTAGCGTTTTTTATATGTCACTCCCCCTTTGGAAGTAAATTTAACATTAATGCTATTCTTTAGTTTCGCTTTGACTTTCATCATTGTTTTGGACATCTGCCGGCGTATCTGAAGAAACATCCTCTTTATTTGCGCTGTCTTCCGGTAATACAGTTTCCTTTATATCCTCTTCTTTTTGCTCATCTGAATCATCGGTTTTAATACGGCCTTCCTTCGTGAATTCAAGCACATCGGCTGATTCCATAACAGACTTGAATATCTCTGAGTCCATCTTTTCATATTTTAGCAGATACTGCGCAACCCCGTGAAGTTTATCAATATTTTCTTTTAAAATATCCTCTGTCTTTTGATAAGACTGAGTTATTATATTATTTATCTCCTGGTCTATTTCAGCGGCGGTGGTCTCAGAATAATTCCTTACATGGCTATAGTCTTTACCTAAAAAGACCTCTTCATTGCCGGAACCATATGAAATCGGGCCTAATGTAGAACTCATTCCATATTTGGTTATCATCTTTCGTGCTATATCTGTTGCTCTCTCAATATCATTGGAGGCGCCTGTAGAAATGTCACCAAGCACCACAGCTTCCGCAACGCGGCCGCCAAGCAGCACAACTATACTTTCAAGCATATCGCTTTTTGCTGCATAGCTTTTATCCTCTGTAGGGCGGGACATTGTGTATCCGCCGGCCATGCCGCGGGGTATTATGGAAATTTGATGAACTGGGTCCTGATTAGCGCTGAAGAACGTCGCTACCGCATGGCCCGCCTCATGATAAGCCGTAAGCTTTTTTTCTTTATCGCTTATCTTCTTAGATTTTTTCTCTGTTCCGACGACAACTTTAATGGTGGCCTCTTCTATTTCAGGCATT
>JAIRUF010000146.1 GCA_031254555.1 Oscillospiraceae bacterium
AAAAAGGGATTCATATAAGCGTTATAAAACCGCATAAGTAAAGGTAAAAATTGATGAAAAATGAGGCAGGATTAAGATGTTATATAAATTTATTTTTGTTGCGGCAATAGTGATTGAAAGTATATTTGTGCCCCTGTTTTTAAAGGCGCAGTGGCCTGAAAAGACAAATAAGTCTCTTTTATATAAGATGATATGTGCTACAATGTTTATGACAGCGGCGGCAATGGCTGTTCTTATCTCAGGCAACAGCTCATATTTTGTAAAGCTTTTGCTGGCAGCTTTGGCCTTAGGGTGGGTAGGTGACCTTTTCCTCCATTTAAGAGGAGGCAAAGTTACATATGTTATCGGAGGCATGGCATTTTTATCCGGTCATGTTATCTACACGAAGGCGTATATAGATATGTGCAAATCAGTGGACGCAGGCTGGTCATTTTTCAACACATGGCACATCGTATCTTTTTTGGCGATAATGACAGCGGTAATAATCTTAATTTCAGCTAAATATAAAAAGCTGGATAAAGCGTTTGCGCTGCCTTGGGTGTTTTACAGCGCCGTACTTACAATCATGTTTATAGTGTCTATATCGTTTAGCGTTACATTTATATCCTCGGGATATATTCCATTAGCGCTGATGATAGGCATAGGGGCAACTCTATTTACAATTTCGGACGCCACTATAGCGGTGCTGGATTTTGGAGAGGTAAAATCGTTTCCTCTAAAGTGTGTAAATATTGTAACCTATTTTGCCGGGCAGACCATTTTGGCATCTAGTATTTTATTTCTAAATCTTTAACTAACTTTAAATAAATATTTCCACTTTTGTACATATTGATATAAAATGTGCAAAAAAATTGTCTAAAAATTATTAAAAGTTTAAAAATATCGAACAAATAATGAATAAAATTTGTCATAATAATCTTGATTTATTCGTATCTTTATTATATAATTACATGGAAAAGAAAGGTAACTTTATGCAGGACTAACATACTGGATAAAAATCAAATTTGGAAAGTGAGGGTGAGGATATATATGGACGAAAGACGACGCACCATATCCTCCGAGGAACAAATAGGCGAAGCTTTGATGAGAGTTTCCAACACTCTTGAGGCTCAAAGGCTAACTAAGTCGCTTGATTATCAAGAAAAACTGAGAAGACGTACAATGTTTAGAATGGTTGTTTCAATCATTTTTTTGGCTACACTGTTACTTCTTTTCATTGTTGGAACTATTTTGTTGTTTGTTCTCTGGAGGTATATGGACCCAATCCTTGAGAAGGTACTTCCGTTCCTTGACACAATGCTTGGGGATTTTGGAACCATTTGGAGAGCTCTTGTAGATTCATCTACATACCTGCCGGCATTCTTGGGCCAGCTTTCAAGATTACTGGAAGAAACTATTATCCTGCTGCAGGGTGTAAACGGTTTACCGTTAGCGGATATGTTGATGAACCTGAATGGAATTTTGGCCACAACCAACGGTATGCTTATGGGCTTGGGCTCAATGCTTGGCAACCTTGGTTCTGCGCTCAACCCATTATTTGCAATGCTCAATGAAGGATTAGGATCCATCGGCGATCTCTTGGGAGGACTTGGCGGAATACTTGCTCCGGTAGGAACAATAATTGGCGATGTAACCAGAGGTATCGCAAGTTCGCTTGGAGAGATGGATATGGGGGCAATTGGGTCATCTATTGCCAATGTTGTCAATACGCTTCCCGGATTGATCAACGGCGGCGCGGACACACTTAAAGGCCTTTCCGGATTGCTCGGAAGAAATGTTGAGCCAATCGGAAATATAGTTAACAACTTGGTTGTTGCTACAGAAGGGCTTACCGGACTTCTTGCTTCTATAGGCGGGATTTTCAGATAAGTTTTTAGTTCACATTCATTCAAAAACAAATAAAGATCGGCTGCCATTTACCGGCAGCCGATCTTTTATATTTAATATACAAGTTAGTTTTGTTAGCAAAGCCCTATACCCGGCGTTTAACTTGAAAAACAGTTTGTCTGTTTTTCAAGCGGTGCCGAATGACACCGAGCGGCTTTGCCGCTTTAAACGCCGGGTATATCGATTTAGCTAAATGAAAGTTTTTACCGTACCACTTCCAAATGGTGCTTAAAAAACAAGTCAGCCTAATTTACTTAATATAACTAATTCTTTTGGCCTAATTCCTTGAGTCACCACAACTCTATATGACCGGGGGAGGGGGAGGGTTCATCGGAGGTTCCTGCGGTTCTTCAGGAGGACCTTTTTTATTTACCTTTTTGCCTTTTTTGAAATTGTTCTTTCTCCGGTTTTTGGTTGAAGACTGCGAGTCTCCGTCAGTCGGCGAAGGAGGGGATTTTTGCCTGCTTTTAATCAATACAAATATTATGACCGCCAACACAACGATGATGGTTAATATTATAAGTGCTATGCTAAGGCCCCCAAGTCCGTAACGTTCGTTTTCTCCCCTTGGCTGCAGGGAATCAATAGCTTGCTGCAAGTGATATCTCGCGGAGTCAATATTTTCAAGGGATGTGCTGCCGTTTGAGGAAATGTCCTCCGCGTCTTTTAGGGCTTCTTTAAGGACGCTTGACGAGTCCTTGGAGTAGTTTGAAATATTTATACCCTAAGCCTTGGTAATGAGGGACGAAAGGGTTGCCCTGTAGGATTCGAGTTCCTCTATACATTTCACCAGCTCATATGGGAAGTTGGTTTCAATAACGCTGAATCCGCGGGCAGCAAGGTCGCTCCAGTCTACCCTTATGTCCTCTCTTTCCCCGCACAGTTCCTTGCTGGTAGTGCTGATAAAAGCTCTGCCGTTATCCTTAAATTTACTGAGTACAGAATTGTTAAAGACAGAGGAGTAAGAGTTATGGGAGGAGAGCTCAACTATCTTTATACCGGCAGACAGAGCGGATTTAACATATTTTTTTATAGGGGAGGACATAGTGCCGTCAAAGTATCCGCATATGTGGGATATGGGCAGACCGTTCCTGTCAATATAAGCGGCTATATCCTCAGCGTCGGTAGCGCCCCTTATAATTACGATATCGTCTGCCTCAAGCTTTTTTATAACACTTTGTACTTCATCGCCGTATTCCCATGCATTGTTGAGCATCAGCATAATGCTGCCCTTACACTTCTCAATGGCCTGTTCAAGGGAAGGTACTGTAAAACCTGTGGGCTTTGCGTTTGCCCCCCCGCGAGATGAGCGGAGGTAATAATACTCCTGTATATCGCTTAAAGTCTCTTCGCTTACCTTGGCAGTGGCGCTTTTACCGTCCTTGTATACGCA
>JAIRUF010000051.1 GCA_031254555.1 Oscillospiraceae bacterium
TGAAAATAAATTCCAGTTCCCCTGAAAAATTCATAAGCCGAGGAGGACGGATACCTGCTCCGCTTCAAAGTTTAAAAAATTAAATTTTTTGAATAAATGCATTTATTTTGAGGATAATATATGTGAAACGCATCATTGCGTTTTATAATCCTTTCTCTAAACATTGGGGTAATAAACCCCTTAAGGAGTTGAAATAAATGCTTGACAGGATTTCGCTTATTCTCGTTACAATAGGTGCATTAAACTGGGGTAGTATTGGTCTTTTTCAATTCGACATCGTAGCATGGCTTTTTGGTGGGCAAGATGCTATAATAAGCCGAATTGTTTATACGCTCGTAGCCCTTGCGGGGATATGGTGTCTCTCAATGCTCTTCCGTACAAACGATGTTTTGGAAGATGCGAGAAACTAAGCATTATAAAATTAAAAATCCCGGACATGGTATCTAAATGTGCTGTGTGTTGGGATTTTTTCTTTTGTAAACTATTGAAAACTATTTATACTCGTGTATAATTATATTACAATAAATAAAAATTTGGGGAAATATTATTTAAAGTTAACTGGCGAATTGGAGGACAGTGTCTTGGCTGAGTTGGAGAAAAATACTTTTGTTGAAAGCGAACATAAAATTTTAAAGTTTTGGGATGATAATAATTGCTTTGAAAAACTTCGCCTTAAAAACAGCGGCAAAGAGATGTTTCGTTTTTTAGACGGGCCCATAACCGCAAATAATCCGATGGGTATTCACCACGCATGGGGAAGATCCCTTAAAGATATCATTATTAGATATAAGTCTATGAACGGTTTTGACTGCCGTTATCAAAACGGTTTTGACGCACAGGGACTTTGGGTTGAGGTTGAGGTTGAAAAAGAACTCGGCTTTAAAACAAAAAAAGATATAGAAGAATACGGGATGGACAAGTTTACGCGTAAATGCGTTGAGCGTGTAGAGAAGTTTTCCGGCATTATAACTCAGCAGTCAAAAAGGCTTGGCCAGTGGATGGATTGGGAAAATTCTTATTTTACACATACGGATAAAAATATTGGCGGCATTTGGCATTTTTTAAAAATTTGTAATGAGCGGGGATTTATAAAGCGTGAGTTTAAACCGATGCCTTGGTGTCCGAGATGCGGAACTTCTCTTTCTGAGCATGAGATGACAGGTTCTTATAAACTTATGGAACATAACTCCGTCTTTGTAAAACTGCCGCTTGAAAACGGCAAAAAGATACTGGTATGGACTACAACGCCGTGGACTTTATCTTCAAATACAGCGCTTGCAGTAAACCCTGAGGTTGACTACGCTGAAGTTTTGATAAACAGTGATGAAGCCGTTTTGATCCTTGCCAAAAACGCAATCAAATATTTAGGCGATGATAAAAAAGACGTTTTAAGGGTATTTAAAGGCAGCGAGCTTTTAGGTCTTGGGTATGAGACCTGTTTTCCGGAATTTGAAAAGCAAAATAATATAGAACATAAAATTGTCCCCTGGGAAGATGTAGACGCCGAAGAGGGCGTCGGTGTTGTCCACATTGCGCCTGGGTGCGGTCTTGAGGACTTTGAGCTTGGATCAAAATTGGGTCTTGAGCAGGTTATGCCTGTCGACGACATGGGTATATTCCTTGACGGATTTGGTTTTATGACGGGAAAGGACAGCCACACTATAGCCGATGAAGTTTTCAAAGAACTGGATCGAGTCGGCAAACTTTATAAGGTCGAGCCCCATGAACATAGCTATCCCGTGTGCTGGCGCTGCAAGTCAGAGGTTATTTTCCGCCTTGTCCCCGCATGGTATATAAGGACTCAGGAGTTAAAACCGCAGCTTTTAAAGGCCGCCTCACAAGTAAAGTGGGAACCTGAGTCAAGCGGCAAGAGGATGAGTGATTGGCTTAACAATATGGGTGACTGGAATATATCAAGGAAACGGTATTACGGAATGCCTCTTCCGTTTTATCCCTGTGACGAGTGCGGGCATTTGACTGTTATAGGCTCAAAGGAAGAGCTTAAAAAACGTGCTTTAAACCCTTCCTTGTTTGACGATTTGCCGGAACTTCACCGCCCGTGGATTGACGGTATAAAAATAAAATGTGAAAAGTGCTCAAGCGAGGTTTCCAGAGTTAATGAAATCGGCGACGTCTGGCTGGACGCAGGCATTGTTCCTTTCTCCACCCTTGGATATTTTGATGACAAAGAAAAATGGAGGCAAAATTATCCTGCGCAGTGGATAACGGAAATGAGGGAGCAAATCAGACTTTGGTTTTACTCCATGCTGTTTATGAGTACTGTTCTTGAAGGGCGCGCGCCATATCAGCGCGTTTTGTCTCACAGCACAGTTGTGGCGGAGGATGGATCTAAGTTTTCCAAAACCGGATTTATGATAAAATTTGATGAGGCGGCTGAGGTAATAGGAGCCGATACTATAAGATATCTTTATGCAGGAGCGACCGTTACAAACGACGTAAGGTTCGGCTATAACCTTGGCAATGAGGTCCGTCGCAAGCTGTTGTCGTTTTGGAATATTTTTACTTTCTTTGACACTTACGCAAGAATTGACGATCCAAACCTTAAGGGATTTGATTTAAAAAGTGCGTCTTTAACTCCTACTGACAGATGGCTTATCATCAGAACCAATGATTTTATTAAACACGCAACTGAAGTTATGGATGACTATAAACCTCACTTATTGGTAAAAGAGTTTGAAGTCTTTATAGATGATATATCTAACTGGTATATAAGGACAAACCGCCGCCGTTTTTGGAAAGCGGAGGACAACAAAGACAAGACTACCGTGTATGCAGTTTTATTTTTTGCAATTGATACCTGCCTTAAAACCATGGCTCCCATAATACCTTTTTTAACAGAACAAATATGGCAGGCTCTAACCCGCAAAGTTATTAAAGACTCCCCTATTTCAGTCCACCTAAGCGATTGGCCGGCTCCTTTGGAGGGATGGAAGGATGACGGAATAATCAGGCAAACTCAGATTGCAAGGGACATAATCGCCACGGCTATGAGGATTCGCAACGAATGTCAGTTAAAAGTAAGGCAGCCCTTGTCAACACTTTTTATCTGCTGCAGAGGACAAGACGCCGATGATATATCTGTCTTTGATAAAAATATTAAAGATGAACTAAACATCAAAAACATTGAGTTTATAGATGATTTTTCCATTTTGGAGGAATCTTTTGTAACTGTTAATTTTAAAGTTGCCGGATCAGTTTTAAAGCAGGATATAAATAAAATGAAGCAAAGCCTTGAGTCGCTTTCCCAAGTCGAAATGAACGATCTTAGCAAAGCTGTCAAAGCCGGAGAACCAATTAAAGTTCCCGGATGGGATGACACTTTTGAGGCCTCTTTATTCAGCGTTCAGGCAAAGACCAAATCAGGTATAGTTTCATCCAAATGTACAAACAATAATGTTGTTGCGGCAATTGATATAAACTTAACCCCGCAGCTTATAAAAGAAGGTGCTGTAAGGGATATAATCAGGCAGTGCCAGATTATCAGAAAAGACGCGGGTTATCAGGTCGAACAGCGTATAAATGCGGCTTTCATCAGTGAAA
>JAIRUF010000118.1 GCA_031254555.1 Oscillospiraceae bacterium
ATCGTACCACCTGTGTGGCCAAGACCCCTGCCGGACATCTTTGCTATCTTGCAGCCTAAAGCAGCTGCAATGGGTGCTGCAATAAGGGTTGTTTTGTCACCAACGCCTCCAGTGCTGTGCTTGTCGACAGTTATTCCGCGTATATCTGATAAATCCATAAGTTCACCGGAATTTGCCATGCATTTTGTAATCGCGATGGTTTCAGACATATCCATACCATTTAAGTATATGGCCATTAAAAGAGCGGACATTTGAAAGTCCGGGATAAGACCATTGACATAGCCGTCAACAAAGAACGCTATTTCAGATTCTGTCAGCTTACACCCGTCACGTTTCTTCTTTATTATGTCGTAAACTCTCATGAAATCACCTGCCAAGACTAAAGCCGTAGGGCAACAGCTCTTTGAGCGTAAACTCTTTAATATCTCCGAGTGAGTTCGCTGTGATTATTTTAAAGTCAGGAGCGCAAAACTCTCTAAGCGTTTGAAGGCAGACTCCGCAAGGGTAGCAAAAATCTTGGGTTTTAACGGGATAGCATCCGACAACCGCCATTGATTTAAAGCTTGTCTGTCTATCACTCACAGCTTTAAAAAGAGCTACTCTTTCGGCACATATAGTAGCCGAATATGAGGAGTTTTCAATGTTTGCACCGCAGTAAACATCGCCGTTTTCACATAGAAGCGCAGCCCCTACCTTAAATTCAGAGTAGGGGGAGTAAGCATTTTCCATGGCGTTTACGGCAAGATTTAAAAGTTCCAAATCTGTCACTTAAAGTCCTCCTATTTCGGGAATAAAGCTTTCACCGCAGAGCTCATTTTCAAGCGAGAATATGTCCGCTATGCTTTTGCCTATGTCAGAGAAAGACTCCCTTGTACCAAGGTTTTTACACTCAATATTATTTTTGTAAATTATCAGCGGAATGTATTCGCGCGTGTGATCTGTGCCAGAAGTTGCTGGGTCACAGCCGTGGTCGGCCGTGATGATAAGTAAGTCGTCGTTTTGAAGTCTTGGAATAAATGTCTCAAGCCAGTCATCAAACTCACTTATTGCAGATGCATATCCGTCAACGTCGTTGCGGTGGCCGTAAAGCATGTCAAAATCAACAAGATTTGTAAAACAAAGTCCGTTAAAATCAGTGCCCAGGACATAATCCATAGCCGCCATACCTGAGCCGTTGTTTTTTGCAGCTATGTGCGTTTTTATCCCGGAACCCGCGAAAATATCCTTGATTTTACCTATGGCTATAGTATCAAAACCAGATATGCTCAAAACATCAAGAATACTTTTCTTTGGGACAGGCAGTGAAAAATCATGCCTGTTGCCTGTGCGGACAAAGTTTGGGTAATCCCCCGCAAATGGCCGCGCAATAACCCTTCCGACTCCGTTATCATCTCTGCAAATTTCCCTTGCAATATCGCAGTATCTATAAAGCTCACTTATCCCTACTATATCCTCGTGAGCCGCAATTTGAAAGACGCTGTCAGCCGAGGTGTAAACGATCAAAGAGCCGCTCTCAATATGTTCTTTGCCATAATCTTTTATGACCTGAGTGCCTGAATACGGCTTGTTGCACAAGACTTTTCAGCCGGTTTTTGCCTCAAATTCATCTATCAGCTCTTTTGGGAACCCATATGGATAAACAGGCATTGCGGTATCTGATATAATTCCAGCGATCTCCCAGTGGCCGGTGACAGTGTCCTTGCCCTTAGATTTTTGAAGGCACCTGGCATATGACGCGCAAGGCGAGGGAAAGTCCGGTGCAAAATCTATACCGTCAATGTTTAATAACCCTAATTTTGTTAAATTGTAGGCACTGAAATTTTTTGATGACATCACGCTCTTTAAGGTGTTGCTTCCCTGGTCTTTGTAATCTTTTGCGTCGGGTGTTTCGCCTATACCAAAGCTGTCAAGAACTATCAAAAAAACTCTTTTAATCATAAATCAACCTCATCATTTAAAGCTGTACAGCGGTTTTAAGGGCGATCTTCATCATGTCTGTAAAGCTGTTTTGCCGATCTTCTGGAGAGCATGACGAACCGGTAAACGGGCAGTCGGATATAGTGCAAATGGCAAGGGCGTTTTTGCCTAGTCTGGCAGCGTTCATATAAAGGGCCGCCGCCTCCATCTCCACTGCTAGAACTCCCATTTTTCTCCACTTTTCCAAACTGTTTGAGTCATCATAAAATGTGTCAGACGAGAGTACAGTGCCTACTTTTAACTCATGCCCCATCTCTTTTGCCGCAGCGACAGCTGTGCTTAGAATATTATAGCACGCAGTTGGTGCAAATGTTCCGGGAAGCTCATACTGGCGGGAAAAGTTTGAATTTGTACAAGCGGACATCGCCGCCACAATGTCACGTACCTTTATGTTGTCACAAACAGCCCCGGCGGAGCCTATTCTTATAATATTTTCAACGTCATAATATTTGAACAGTTCATAAGAATAAATACCCATGGACGGCATACCCATGCCGCTTGCCATTACGGAGACTCGGCAGCCGTCATAATATCCGGTGTATCCGCCGATGCCGCGTACGTCGTTTATAATACACGCCTCATCTAAAA
>JAIRUF010000126.1 GCA_031254555.1 Oscillospiraceae bacterium
CTTTAGATCAAATTGCGTTATTATGCGTAATACCGGCCATCACATCGCTGCTTTCCATATTCTTTGTACTGGTGGATTACTTCAATATGATAAGAGATAATTCTCAAGTCCGCGTCAAAAGAGGTGCCGCTATACATAAACCCCGAACAAAAACTTCAAAGCCAAAAGAAGCGGAGCGCATCGAGAAATCTACACAGATTTTACACAATGATGTTGAAGAAGATATGTCCAGCTATTTAGAAGATATTTAGTATTTGATTTTGTCAGCGGTATTCTATATAGAATACTGCTGTAATAAATATAATTTTGCATCTTCCGACTTTAAAATAGCAGATTACGGTTTTGTTTTGATCCTTTAAAATTGTCTAGGCAAATAAAACAATAGGATTTACTTACAAAACAATTTGACAATGACAACAACCAGAATGAAATAACCGCCGGCTTACGCCGGCGGTTATTTATCGTCATCGTTTAATTCTTCTTTGCAGGAAAGTAAAATCTCCTTGTACTCATCGTATGTCACAAATGCATTGATAATCCCTAAAAGTGAGTTCGTAGAAAGCCTTGACGGCAAATCAAGCCTTTTTAACAGTTTTAAACGAAGGCTCCTGCTGCACTTGCCTCCTGTCAATCCATCTCTGTAAAAATCTTCTCTCTCAATTCGCCTTTGAGCGCTTTGCGTCTGGCAAAAAGATACCCCTGCTTTTTTAAGGGCCTTGATTATAATGTCGGAAGGTATTCCCTCAACCCCTATTTTACCCTCTTTGGACGGCTTATCTTTTCTTTTCTCCTTGCCAAATACATCGGGAATATATGCGTGAACAACATTCTCAACGGGTAAACTTCCTCCAATAAATGAGCGTATTTTAAAACCGGCGGCGTCATTGTCAGTTAAAATTACTATCCCCTTTGCCTGAGCTATATTGCGGATAAGTTTTTGCTTCTCCTTATTTTTAAATACGGCAAAACCATCCGTCTCAATAATAACCGCATCAAGTATGGAGGACAGCTTTATTTTATCATATTTCCCCTCTACTATTATTGCCTTATCTATCTTTATCATTACATATCTAAAAGGCGCTAAGTTACAAAACAGGCATAGCATATTTTGCAACTTGCCCCATCTTTCCTTTCACAATTATACAGACTCTTCGGCCGCTGCAAGCTTTACCATCAAATATTCAAAGATCACCCTCTTATCCTCGGACGTGCTTTTAAGCTTTATATCCGCGTCATTTAAAAACTCAAGACATTTGTAAATCTGATCCTTTGAAAGTCTTTTGCTTCTCACCGCGGCGTTTTTAAGCCTGTAGTCACTTTTATACTGAGAGGGAAAAATCCCCTTTAAATCCGAGAGACTCCGGCCTGTATCACTTGTAACCTTTGCCCTGTACATGTCAACATACGCGCTGATAAGGGCTCCGTTTATAAGTACTGGCTCTGTCTTTTGGCACAGAAGAGCGTCCAAGTTTATAAAGGCCTTGTCCATAGATTTTTCCAACAGGGCGTCCACCATCTTAAATACAGAGGCCTCAACAGTTTTAACTGCCAGTAAGTCTATGTCATCTTTTGTTATCTCATTGCCCGCATAGGAGCAAATCTTTTCAAGCTCGTTTATCAAAGTGCTCATGTCAGTCCCCGCAAGCGAAACAAGATGCTGCGCATTGGAAACACTAAGCGTACTCCCGCGTTTTTTAGCGCCTGAAACCAAAAGCGCATACAGATCATTTGCGCTGCGTTTATTAAGCTCTATGCGAGCGCCCGCATTATCTATATTCTTTAATATCTCTTTTGCGCTCTTCTTTTTTCCAAGAAAAACTTTTGTATCCATCCAGAAAATTAAAACGCAGTATGGCGGCAAATCTTGAAGCAGCTCTATGATTTTATCGGCATCGTCGGATGAGTCTAAATCATAGTCATGCACCAAAACGCATGTACGCTCTGACATCATTGGAAGCGCTTCAACGCACTGCGCTATCTCATCGGCTGAGGTATCATCCCCGTCAAGCCTGTGGAAATTAAAGTTTTCAAAATCTTTTGGCACCGCTTTTTTAGCCAGCATACTGCAGTAGTGTTGTTTTAAATAACCTTCCGTTCCCGAGACTAAATAAACCGGCAAAAACTCGCCGGAAGCTATATGCTGTTTTAATCCCTTTTCATTAAAATTCACAGTAAATTACCTCTTAGTGAAAATTCCGGGTTTCCCCTCGTCCTCATCTCTATTACATCTTTTTCTATCACAGCAGCATTTCCACCCTTTGACTTTATGGCATAGGCTGTCCTCACTGCTTTGTTTTGCTCGTCTGACACTACTATAATCCCAAATGAACCACAACTTAGACCCTGCGGCGGTCCCGCCCTGCAGATAAGTATATCGGCGTTTAAAAACTCCTTGGGTATTGCCCTAATATCAGTACTAGGATAAAAAGTTATAAGAATTGTGAACTCCTTTATTTTAACACATGCAAACGACGAATTTAAGTCTGTTTTGCAATAAATTGTAACGTCTCCCCAAACTTTTACACTCGCCTCAAGGACCTCATCTTCCTCCTGATATAAAAGCTCATTTACAGTGTAGAGATCAAGTATATCCTGCGCGGCACTGCTCTCTGTTTCTTGTGTTCTGGGAATAATCATCAAATCTATCTGTGACACAGAGTTTGAAAACAGTACATTGTCCACATTTGAAGCGGTGTAGTACTCCCCTCCGCAGCCGATAACAATACCGCGGCCTTCTCTTGTAAGCACGACACCTGTGCCGTTGCCGGTGTGCACCACATTTATTTTTGTTATGTTTCTGTTAAGCCATGTATTAGATAGTACAGCGGCAAGCAAAATTATTACAGACAGTATCGACGCAAGCCTTATATTCCTTTTTCTCTCGCCTTTGAAAATTACTGCAGCAAGCAACAGTATAAACGCCCCTATCATCCAATTGACCATATAATCATAATTAAAGGCTATGTACGAAAACGATAGCTGCGCAAGTCTTTGTGTACACCATAGAACATACTTTGCAAGAATGCCGGATATAAAGAAAAGCGGCATACTCACGCCGGAAATAATAGGCAAGGCCGATACAATAACGGCGGTGCCTGACAGCAACATAGCCGAGCCGCCGGCATTCACTGTAAGCAAATTTGTAATTACAGACACCGACGACATGCCGCCAAACCGCAGCATCATTACAGGGAGCGTAAAGAGACTGGCGCTTATCGTTATTGCTGCCATCTCCGCAATTGCCCCCAAAACCCCCGCAAACCTTTTGCTCTTCCATTTACCTAAACGCCTCTTTATGGGCTCACTCAAAGGCTTCGACAACACTATAATTCCGAGCGTTGCGGAAAATGAAAGCATAAGCCCCGCTGACACAGCGCTGAAAGGATTTAAAAATGTCACTAAAATTGCAGCAAGGCCTAAGGACGTAAGCGAATCCGTGTCACGCCGCGCGGCCTGGCCTATAAAATACACTATTGTCATTATTCCCGCTCTCATCACCGACGGTGTAAAACCCGCAAGCGCCATAAAAAACAATGTAAAAACACCGGATATAAATGCGGCTTTGCCCTTGCCCAGCCTTGTGGCAGAAAGAATGTTGAAGACAAACATGGCAAATATGGATAAATGAAGTCCGGAAACGGCAAATAAATGGCTGACTCCGCTCTTTTTAAAATTATCATACGTGTCTCTTCCCATCTCACTGCTATCCCCAATAAGCATTCCTATAAGAACAGCTCCCTCCTCACCGGGGAGCTTGTCTGTAACCGTATCTTTTATGTAATGTCTTATCTTCACAATCCTATACATAAATGGCTTATCATCGGGTGATATGGGTTCTATTTCCTCGTATGTATACGCACCGATATAAACCCTGCTCGACTTAAAGTAAAGATGCGCGTTTTCACTTTGCTCTCCCAGCTTGTACAGCGTCGCATTGTTAATTTTGACCCTATCGTAATAGTCTGCATCCGGCAGAGTTTTACTGGACAGTCTTATATTGACCTCTCTTTGCTGACCTTGTATCTTGTCTGTCTTAATTATGTATCGGTACGACCCATTTTTGTTTTTCCCCAACACATCCGTAACCGTGCCCTCTAACGACACTTCCCTGTCGGCCATTTCAACCGCCGGGTTATACTCAAACTGCGTCTGCATTATAAACAATATACAAGCGGCAGCTACCGCCAGACAAACCGACGGTATCACTGCCGCTTTTTTAACAGATTTTATTGATATGGATAAGATAAATAAAACAGCGCTTGCTATTAACAGCACAGTTGCATACGGCCCATCCGACGTTCCTATAAGGATGAGCGTTGCCAAAAATGTTATGCCTATGACAGCAAGCGGTCTTTTCAACTCAACTCACTCTCCCACGCGTTCATCAGCCCGGAGGCCAGCTAAAATCTCTTCCGCCTATTAAATGGAAATGCAGGTGATTTACCGTTTGTCCGCCTGATTTTCCAACGTTTGTAACGATTCTGTATCCGCTTTCACAAATGCCTTGCTCCTTTGCAAGCTTTGCCGCTACACAAAATATCTTTGCAACTATATCCGCATTGGAGCAGTCCACCTGATAAGCCGACTGTATATGCTCTTTTGGTATTATCAATATGTGGACCGGAGATACCGGGGACAGGTCTAAAAACGCCAGCACTTCATCGTCCTCATAAACCTTTGTCGATGGTATTTCACCATCTGCTATTTTACAGAAAATACAGTCCATTTACTCATCCCCTATCATTGATAAGACAATTCCGTAGGAGGCGTCTACAGCGTCCCTGGCCTTTGAGATATCCTTGCCTCCTGCCATGGCACTTTCTGGCTTGCCGCCGCCGTTTCCATCCGCTATTTTGGCGACCTGACGAACTATATTGCCGGCATGGGCTCCCTTGTTCACCGCCTCTTTTGCACATACGCAGCAGAAATTGACGGTACCTTTTTCAGGCATAGTACCGGCAGCCACGACCACGGCATTGTCCGCTGCTTGCTTTGCATTGTCGCACATGCTTCTCAAATCGTTCACTGACATATTCTCAAAAACGGCCGTAATAAGCTTAAGGCATCCCACATCTTTTGCATTCTCAAGTACGCTTTTTGCCTTTATTGACGCCAGTTCGTTTGTCAACTGCGATATTTGCTTGTCCTTTTCTTTTGACTCGTTTGCCACAAGCGCCGCCCTGTTTGCAAGTTCATCTACATTGCCTGTTTTTAAAGCCTTTGCCGCTTCTTTGATTAGACGTTCTTTATCTTCAATAAGCT
>JAIRUF010000084.1 GCA_031254555.1 Oscillospiraceae bacterium
ACGGCATAGCTTTGCTCCTAAAAATAAAATATGGAAAGAATAAAAGTGCGTAATTTTGACAAAATATATTGAATTAAGCTGTGCGGATGGTGATAAAAATGGGTATTATTCCATGTAACTCTAACTGTGTTTATCAAAATGACGGCTACTGCAATTTAGAAAATGTTTCAAAGATCAACAACTCTGAAATATCGCAGGGCTGCGCCCATTATATAAGTTTGGAGGATAAGAAAGGCTCTGACGCTGATCCTCCACAAACTGTTAGATAACTGACTCAAAAGCCTCCCTTATGTTCTTAACAGATATTATTTCTATTTCCTTTTTAACAGCTGTGGATATCGATTTAAAGTTATCTTTTGGTATCACACATTTTTTAAATCCAAGCCTTGCGGCTTCCTTTATCCTTTGTTCACAGCTATTCACTGCCCTTACTTCCCCCGTAAGACCGATCTCTCCGAAAGCGAGTACGTCATCTAAAATGCTGACGTCTTTAAAACTTGAGATGAGGGCAAGCGTTACAGATAAATCCGACGCCGGTTCATTCAAACGAAGTCCGCCAACCACGTTTACATATGTATCCATATTTCCAAAGAAATATCCATCACGCTTTTCAAGAACGGCTATAAGCATGGACATCCTGTTATAATCAAATCCGGTCGCCATTCTTCTGGGATTGCCGAATCCAGTTGGGGTCACCAGTCCTTGAACTTCTGCCAGTATGGGACGCGATCCCTCCATTACACATGCCACACAGGTTCCGGGTGTATTTTTAGGTCTGCCTGAAATAAGCGTTAAAGACGGATTTGTAACTTGTTCAAGGCCGCTGTCCAGCATTTCAAAAACACCTATCTCATTTGTTGATCCATATCTGTTTTTTATTGCCCTAAGAAGCCTGTATGAAAGATGCCTCTCCCCTTCAAAATACAGCACAGCGTCAACTATGTGCTCAAGCACCTTTGGCCCTGCTATGTTACCGTCCTTATTGACGTGGCCTACTATTATGATTGGTATACTAAGCTCTTTTGCTGTGCGCATAAATAAGTTGGTTGATTCCCGAACCTGAGTAATGCTGCCGGAAGATGATGAAAGCTCTGTGATATTCATAGTCTGTATGGAGTCAATAATTACAATGTCAGGCTTTTGAGTTTTTATGTAATCAACTATCCCAAAAACTTCCGTTTCGCACATTATAAATAAATTAGACGTGGTTACATGAAGCCTGTCTGCCCGAAGTTTAATCTGACTTGCAGACTCTTCGCCGGACACATACAGAATTTGCTCGTCTCCCCCTATTTTATCGCATATTTGAAGAAGAATGGTTGACTTGCCTATCCCCGGATCACCGCTTAGCAGTACGAGGGAACCCTTTACCAGCCCACCGCCCAAAACTCGGTCAAATTCAGACATCCCCGTTTTATATCTCTGCTCTTCATCTGATTTTATTGTGTATAAATTCTTGGCCGAAGCTGGAATATAAGCAGAGTTTGACTTTGAGGAACTGTTTTTAAATGTCCTTACTTCTTCTGTCATAGAGTCCCACTGGCCGCAAGACGGGCACTTGCCATGCCATTTTGGATTTTCGTACCCGCATTCATTGCATATGAATACAGTTTTTATCTTGCCGGACATTTATAATTCCTCCTATGTTTATAAAATCCATAAAAGACTATGATACATTTGTATCATAGTCTTTTATTTCATATGTTTTTTAAAAGCGCATCTACTTTGCCATAATCTTTTTTTGAGACCTTAATTTCATATAAATTATACTCTTCTTCTTTTTTTTGATCCCTTAAGGTTATGGTTTTAATTTGTTTTGACGTATTGCATTCATAGTTAATGTTGTTTTTTTTAATTATTTCAATTATTTTGTCATAATCTTCCTGAGATTCACCTGAATATATAATTTTTTTATTCAAGGAAAACATTTTAACTATCCCCTTTCGGTATCTGTAATAACATTTTGATTATATCATATTATGTTACAAAAACCAATTAATATTGCTGTGATGCAAAATAATTTATAATTCCGTTCATTACACAAAAGGCAATTTGATTTTGATACATATCATCTTTTAAGAGCTGAGTTTCCTCATAATTTGACAAAAATCCGCACTCAACCATGACCGCTGGTGTCTGAGCTTGTAACAATAAAAATATGCTGGTGCCTGACTTTTTAACCACTCTCTTATTATTTTGCTGAAGATTTTCAGCAACCGAAGACTGTATGCTTTGCGCTAAGATCTTACTATCCAGTAAATTAGGAGAGTAATATACTTGTGTTCCCTTGGTTTTTGAGGACAAAAAATGATTTTGATGAATGCTTACGAATATAGAATTAGGAGTCTCGTTAATTATTTTAAGGCGGTTGTGTAAGTCAGTATGTTTTTTCTTCCTTATCGTATCCGCATCTTTATCGTGTATACTTATGTCCTCGGTTCTTATCATAACAGTTTCAAAACCCATCGCGCGCATAAAGGTATTCAGCTTTTTTGCTATTATAAGGTTAATGTCTTTTTCATAGGATCCGTCCACCGCGACGGCTCCTCCGTCAACTCCTCCGTGACCTGCATCTATTATTACCACATGTTTTCCTGTGTAGTTCGAACTGGTATTTACAGACAAATCATTTTTACAGTGAACTAAAACTATAAGTGCCGTAAAGCTTAGTATTACAGCCAAGATAAAAGCAACAGACCATTTAGATTTCACAAAACCACCTCTCAAGAAAATATATGCGAAAAATAAAGTTGTATGATGATTATCAGGACATGAATTTTTGATACCTGTCCCACAACGAGTAACCGATTACATTAAATTCAGATAAAAACCCTCCTGCTGTAAAATAGTGAATCACTAAAAAACAACAGGAGGATCGTGAGTAAAGTAAAGAGTATGAGACTTGGATTATGTTATAGTTGCGCTGATTTTACCTGACTCTTTATGGGACATATACCCGGAGGTTGTTGGCAGTACGAATTTAATACCATTTTCAATTATTTCAAAAGTGGCGTCGTTTACGTATTCGCACTCGCCGTCCATATTAACCGCAGCGAGATTGTCGCTGTGCACGGTCATTTTTTTGCCTCTAGTAAGGGTTGCCGGAATTTTTGGATTGTTTATATGATTGCCATTTTTATATACATTAATGAGAGGAAGCAATTTTAGGCGGTTCATGTTTTTTTCAACAACTACAAAGTCGAGCAGACCGTCATCCGGCAATGCAAAAGGAGCCGCCTTAAACCCTCCGCCATACCAGCGTGAGTTGCCTGCAACAGCAAATAGTACTGTTTGAGTAAAGGGCTTGTTATCGTCAATTTGTATTGTAAATACGCTCTTTATTTTTCTGAAAAAGCAATATATCAACGATGCTATGTATGAGGCCTCTCCCGTTATGCCTGGAATTTTTTTAAAACTTGCCTGTTTTGCACATATCTCACCGTCAAGTCCCATAGAGCATTGGTTAACGGCATATCTTTCACCGCATTTTATAACGTCAATATCAATGGCTCTGCCTGCAAGTTGAGCGTTAACGTTCAAAAAGTCTTCCTGCGATCCAAATAGCTTTATAAAGTCATTGCCTGAGCCGAGCGGAATCACCGCAAACTGCGCTCCCTCATATCCCATTATTCCGTTTACGACCTCAAACACAGTTCCGTCTCCGCCGCAGGCGTAAAACCGTGCCTGCTCCCCGTTAAGCTCTTGACAGCGCTTTTTACAGTAATCTATTCCGTCATAGACTTTTTGGGTAAAATAAATTTCGTAGTCCAAGTCATTCGCTTTACAGGCCTGTTCAATTTGAGGGATTTTATCCATAACAGAACCTTTGCCGGCCATAGGATTTACAACAAATATGTGCTTCATATACATGCCTCCTATAAATTTTTACTGCTTATAATACATAAAAACCTGACACTTAATCATACCGTTATAAAGTTTCCTGCGCTTGTCTGCCCGTCGTCCAAAGACGACTTCAAAATTATCGGCAGGACTAATTATATAATAGGCCCAGCCTGGTCTTTTGTCAAACCTTTTGCCCATCTCCAAATAAAGGTTTTCAGCCTCTTTTACTTCAAGCATTCGTTCACCGTACGGAGGGTTGCAAATAACAGTCCCCTTTTGCGTTTTTGGAGTAAAGTTGCGTATGTCAGAATTATAATATTCTATTTTAGAATCAACACCAGCCCTCTTAGAGTTAAGTTTTGCGATCTCTAAGGATTTATCGTCTATATCAGAGCCGTATGCCTTAAAATCACTGTCAAGCTTTATGAGGTCCTGCGCTCTTGTGCGTTCTTGCTGCCACACCTCTTGCGGAATGTTTTTCCAGCTCTCTGCAGTAAACTTTCGCTTAAGTCCCGGAGCTATATTGTGTGCAAGCATAGTTCCTTCAATAAGTATGGTTCCTGAGCCGCACATAGGATCGTAAAGCGTGTGGTAGTCTTTAACCCTGGCAAGATAGACAAGAGCCGCGGCGAGAGTCTCTTTTAATGGTGCCTCGTTGGCGTCAAGCCTGTATCCCCTTTTGTGAAGTCCGGGCCCGGACGTATCAA
>JAIRUF010000113.1 GCA_031254555.1 Oscillospiraceae bacterium
AGAATTCCGAGGGACAAGCTTGTGGTTATCACAGGACTTTCGGGTTCCGGCAAGTCTTCACTTGCCTTTGATACAATATATGCTGAGGGGCAAAGGCGCTATGTCGAATCCCTTTCATCATATGCCAGGCAGTTTTTGGGGCAGATGGAAAAACCAAAGGTAGACCTGATTGAAGGGCTTTCTCCCGCAATATCCATAGATCAGAAAACCACGTCAAAAAATCCGCGCTCAACAGTTGGGACAGTAACTGAAATATACGATTACCTAAGGCTGTTGTACGCAAGGATAGGTATACCGCATTGCCACGTGTGCGGCAAAGAGATTCACCAGCAGACAGTTGATCAAATTGTGGACAAGGTTCTTTGCCTGGAAGCTGGCACGAAGATACAGGTTATGGCGCCAATAGCGAGGGGGCGCAAAGGTACCTTTGCAAGAGAACTCGAAAGTGCTCGCAAAACAGGGTTTGTAAGAGCACGTGTCAACGGTGATATGTATGACCTTGATCAGGAGATAAAGCTTGATAAAAACAAAAAACATAATATAGAAATAATTGTAGACAGGATCGTTATAAAAGACGATATAAGGAGCAGACTATCAGAGTCCATTGAGGCGGCAACCGACCTGTCCGAAGGACTTTTAATAATCGATGTTGTCGGAAGTGATGAACTTATTTTCTCTCTTAGCTATGCATGTCCGGAGCATGGATCAAGTATAGAGAGCCTTACCCCAAGGATGTTTTCTTTTAACAATCCATTTGGAGCATGTCCAAAATGTACGGGTCTTGGTACATTTAAAGAAGTTGATGAAAGACTTATAATTCCCAATAAGAATCTCTCTGTTAGGCAGGGAGCAATTAAGGCCAGCGGATGGACGGCTGCCGACGGCGGAACAATCGCCCAGATGTATTTTGAGGGTCTGGCCCGGCACTATAAATTTTCTCTTGATGTGCCTATAAAGGATTTGCCGTCTAAAATAGTAAATATCCTGCTATACGGCACAAACGGTGAAAAGCTGAAGGTGACAAGAAGCACGGATTTTGGCAGCGGAAATTATCAAACTGCCTTTGAGGGTGTAATAAAGAACTTGGAGCGCAGGTACAAAGAGACAACAAGCGACTGGATGCGCAGCGAAATAGAGCAATACATGATGGAGCAAAGCTGCCCTCAGTGCAAGGGTGCCAGGCTTAAAAAAGAATCGCTGTCAGTTACTGTGGGCGGTATAAATATAAATGATATTACGCATCTGTCTATATCAGAGGCTGTCAAATTTATAAACGGTTTAAAGCTGACCGAAAGGCAGCATATGATTGCAGACCTGGTTTTGAAGGAGATAAGGGAAAGGCTGGAGTTTTTAAGCAATGTTGGACTTGATTATTTGTCGCTCTCACGTTCGTCCGGTACATTGTCCGGAGGAGAAAGTCAAAGAATAAGGCTTGCAACGCAGATAGGCTCATCGCTTATGGGCGTTTTATATGTTTTGGACGAACCCAGTATCGGCCTGCACCAAAGAGATAACGAAAAGCTGTTAGATACACTTAAAAGGTTACGGGATATAGGCAATACCCTAATTGTTGTTGAACATGATGAAGACACAATGTATACAGCGGACTATATTATAGATATAGGGCCGGGGGCAGGGATTCACGGAGGGAATGTTGTATGTGCCGGGAGCGTCGACGATATAAAAAAATGTGAGAAGTCGGCAACAGGGCAGTATTTAAGTGGGAAAAAGTTTATACCGGTACCAGAGATAAGAAGGGAAGGGAACGGTCATTTTATAAAGATAGTAGGTGCCGCTGAAAACAACCTTAAAAATATTGACGTGGAAATTCCGCTTGGCAAGTTTATTTGCGTAACCGGCGTATCCGGTTCCGGTAAATCCTCTTTAATAAATGAAATTCTCTATAAAAAGCTTGCGGCAGAACTTAACGGTGCTAAAAAATTTGCAGGCAAACACAAGGCTATAGAAGGACTTGAGCCTACGGATAAGGTAATAGATATTGACCAGTCGCCCATAGGCAGAACGCCGCGCTCGAATCCGGCGACATATACAGGAGTGTTTACAGATATACGACAGCTGTTTTCAGCGACTCAAGATGCAAAGATGAGGGGGTTTTCTCCCAGCAGATTTTCCTTTAATGTAAAGGGCGGAAGATGTGAGGCATGCCAGGGTGACGGTATCGTGAAAATTGAAATGCATTTTTTGGCTGATATATATGTTCCGTGCGATATTTGTAAAGGGGCGCGTTATAACAGGGAAACTTTAGAGGTAAGGTATAAGGGGAAAAATATCTTTGACGTGCTTGAAATGACGGTTTTTGAGGGACTGGAATTTTTTGACGCAGTTCCGAAGATAAAGCGCAAACTACAGACCTTGTACGATGTAGGTTTGGGGTATATTAAAATCGGTCAGCCGGCAACGACTCTTTCAGGCGGGGAAGCGCAAAGGGTTAAGTTGTCAACAGAGCTTTCACGCAGGGACACAGGCAAAACAGTATATATACTTGACGAGCCGACCACAGGATTGCATGCCGCGGATGTTCACAGGCTGATTGATGTTCTGCATAAGTTTGTTGATAACGGTAATACTGTGATTGTTATAGAACACAATCTGGACGTTATAAAAACAGCGGATTACATCATTGATTTGGGTCCGCATGGCGGTGACGCAGGCGGTGAAATAATCGCTCTGGGTACTCCTGAAGACATTGTTAAAGTGAAGAAGTCCTATACGGGTAAATTTTTAAAACCTAAGTTGGGATAAGCTAAACGTAAAGCTTTACACAAGGTTGTGATCTCTAACAAACAATTTTGCGGGGAGTAAATCTTGTGATTAGAAATATTATAGGGCTTTTTATGAAAAGGGATACGTCTTTGCTGGGAGCTGGTTTAGAAGTAGGGATTTCATTTTTGCTGCTCAGTATTTTTGCCGTTACTTTAAGTATGCTTTGTTTTGTAATTTATA
>JAIRUF010000103.1 GCA_031254555.1 Oscillospiraceae bacterium
ATAATGAATATGGTTAAATTATCCATTTATAATAGATAACATGTTACCAATTATCTATATTCCCACGTTGCAATCCTCCTATAATCTTTTTTCTAAGTGCAGGATACTGCTTTTCAAGATCCGTAAGAAGGTTTTTGACCGTCTCTCGCTGTGTATTTTTGTCAACAGGGCATCTGCTCTTAACTACGGGCAGCCGTATTTTGTTTACAACCCTAGTGATCTGAGATTCGGACGCAAGAACGAGAGGTCTTATCATATATAAATCTTTTCGGGACAAATATGAAACAGGTGAAAAGCAGCTCATTTGTCCAAGGTTAAACAGGTTCATCATAAAAGTTTCAGCGGCGTCGTCCATGTGATGACCAAAAGCTATCTTGTTACATCCATATTCCAAAGCTAAATCATGCAGGGCGCCGCGGCGCATTATTGCGCAAAGGCTGCAAGGATTTTTTTCATGCCGCTGCTCAAAAATTATATGGGCAAGATTAGTTCTCTTTATTATATATTGTATGTTAAGCCGGCGGCACAGTTCCTCTATCTGCGAAAAATCAGACGGCTCACTGTCAAAACATGGGTCAAGGGTAATTGCAACTAATTCATAATTATGCGGGTAAAACCTGCGCATTTCCGCAAGGGCGCACAGCAGTGCCAAGCTGTCCTTGCCGCCCGACATACCGATAGCTATTTTGTCTCCGTTTTCGATCATGTTATATTTGTCTATGGCACTTCGCATAATGCTAATCAGCTTTTGCATTTAGGTAACTCCCTGAAAATTTATTTTATGGTTGTACCTGTCATAATGGCAAAGTCCTCACAGGATTAAAGGTATAAACTATAAGCAATTTTACATCTATTATTTAAATGTGTAAATATTTTTTGATATTTGATGAGAGAGCAATTGCGTTAAAACAAGAGAAAAAAAGAGAAAAATAGAGATTGTAAAATATAAATTAAAAAACAGCAAAAAATCTATTGACACTGCATTAACCTTATGTTAATATAAATCCTACATGAAAAATATGACTATTAAAATCTATGGAGGTTTCAGTTTATGTCAACTTATATGCCTAAAGCTGGCGATATAACGCGCAGCTGGTATGTGCTTGACGCGCAGGGTAAAACTCTTGGCAGCGTAGCTGTGCAGGCCGCAACTTTGCTTCGGGGCAAGCATAAGCCTACTTTTACTCCTCATGCTGACGGCGGTGACCATGTTATCGTTATCAATGCGGAAAAGGTTGTTTTAACAGGCAAAAAGCTTGATCAAAAGAAGTACTATCATCACACAGGCTATATCGGTAACTTAAAAGAGGTAAAGTATGGTACTCTTATGAAGACAAAGCCGGAATTTGTTATAACAAAAGCTATCAAAGGTATGCTTCCTGACACGGTTATCGGCCGCAAAGCACTTACAAGGCTTCGTGTCTATAAGGGAGAACAGCATAATCATCAGGCACAAAAACCAGAATTAAGAGAATTTTAAGGGAGGGGGCAACAATAATGTACGATAGTAATCCATATTTTTATGGCACAGGCCGCAGGAAAAATTCAGTTGCGAGAGTGCGCGTGTATAACGGCACAGGGAAAGTGACGATCAACGATAGGGATATTGACGATTATTTTGGACTTGAAACACTTAAGCTTATTGTTCGTCAGCCTCTTGAACTGACAGGGACAACGGAAAAGCTTGATATAATATGCCGGGTAAACGGCGGAGGAGTAACAGGCCAGGCAGGAGCTATACGTCATGGAATTTCCCGTGCGCTGCTCCAGTATGATGAGGAAAATCTTCGTGCACCGCTTAAAAAGGCAGGATTCCTTACCCGTGATCCAAGGATGAAAGAGAGAAAGAAATACGGCCTCAAAGGAGCACGCCGTGCACCTCAGTTCTCAAAGAGATAGTCTGTACATGTTGAGAGCTTTTATAGCAAAGAATATAAAGAAGATGTTTTCCATTTTGGGAGGCATCTTTTTATATTGATAATTTCAAGCGTGTATGTAGATGTACCATTTATATGTAATAAATAGCTTTATAAAAATAAGCCTGTCAATAGTCTAAAACAGGTATGTAAAAATCAAAAATCAAGCTGGATTTTGTTAAGCGCGTTTAAATAAGAACAGATTTAATTGTCGATAAACTGCCTTATCCCATTACTAAAATGGTGGATTGCGGTCAAAAAAGCTGTAAAATAATAAAAAAATGACAAATTGTAATATAAAATATAACAAATTAACGATATATTGTGGTATCTGTTGCAATATACATACAACATTTAGTGTGTGCGCGGTCGGTGTAACAAATTTGTAACTTTTATAGTTTTGCACAAAAGAAAGGCAATTAAATTTCTTGAAAAGAAGGAAGTATCAATAACCAACAGTTTATTCACGGTGTTCTTTGTTCAAAATATACAAAAAATCACCTGTAGAAAATTTGACAATTAATCTGATTGACCATATAATAATCAACGTCAAGGTGAAAATTAAAGGTGCCGGCGAGCAAAGTTTATATGTCTGCACTTATTAAAAGGAGCAATTTGATGGTAAAAATGAAAGAGGGGCTTAGGGAGGCTGTCAAGTCAGTTAAAGTTCGCATTATTGCGACGATAATTCTGATTTTGATATCCACTGTTGCAATTGTTGCCGCGGCCCTGTCGACCGGTGAGGTAGAAATTATTGCCGACGGTCAAAGCAAGATAGTTAACACGAGTGAGAAAGATGCAAACGTAATTATAGAAGGGGAAGGATATGTATTAGGGGAAGATGACGAGCTGGACCTGTCCGAATTTAATCCTGATGAGAATGAGGAAAATAGGATAAGGATCCTGAGAGCTGTTAAAGTGTCTGTGAAGGATGGCTCAGAGACTATGAGCGTTAAGGCGGCCGGCACAGTTGAGAAGGCGTTAAAGAAGCTTAAAATAGATATAAATAAAAATGATATTGTTAAACCGGCACTTGATACAGAGCTTTATGAAGGCATGCAAATTGAAATACAGAGAGTTTTTACAGTAAAGATAGTAGCTGACGGTAAAACTAGATCAGTAGCGTTTAATAAAGGTAAGGTTAAAGACGCACTTAAAATGGCAGGGATTGAACTGGGAGAAGACGATAAGGTTTCTCCCGCACTTGACAAGGATCTAAAGCCTGGTGACGTCGTAACGGTCTACAGAATCGAATATAGAGACAGGAAAGCTACAGAGGTCATAAAGTATAAAACTACAACAAAAAAGACAGCGGACTTACTCTCAGGGCAGACGAGAATTGAGCAAAAAGGCAGAAACGGTGAGCAGATAGTAACATATAAGGACAAAATTGTCGACGGCAAAGTGACAAGTTCAAAGCTTGTTGACAGGGAAGTTACCAAAGCGGCCGTAAACGAGATCAAGCTTGTGGGGACCAAAGTAAAGGTGCTTTCAACGTCGAGTCCTATTTCTGCAAAGCCCTTGCCCTCAAAGTACAGGCTTGATGCAGACGGAATACCGAGCGGAATAGTTCACACCATTACCGGAATGTCCAATGCCTATACAACCAATACCCCGGCATATAGGGGAAACGGCGGAACGGCGTCGGGTGTTAGGGCTCAGTCGGGTTACGTTGCGGTTAACCCAAGGCAAATACCTTATGGAACAGAGATGTATATAGTGTCGACCAACGGTAAATATGTTTACGGATACTGTATTGCGGCGGACACAGGTGGATTTGCCAACAGCGGATCAGCGGTCGTGGATCTATATATGGATACGCTTAGTGAGTGTTATCAGTGGGGAA
>JAIRUF010000133.1 GCA_031254555.1 Oscillospiraceae bacterium
GTTTTATTATTTTCTGTGGGTAGAACATTCCAGATGCCGGGTTCAGTCTTATCAAAAGGATGCACAAATGTGAACGGATCCCCTTTGGGGTACATAGAGGAGTCCACGTTGACCATGCCGTCAGATGCGCCCCACTTTGCCCTGCTGACCGGAATACGTTTGCCGTCTGACCGGTTGCTGTTGTAAAGCCCCATGATCAAAGAGGTGATGGGCATTAGCACAGGAAATTTTAAAGAAGATTTTGAAGGAAGCGAAAACCCTGATATGTTCTTGGTGTCACATGCAGCCTGTGAATAATAATAAATTTTATCGCACATCTTAGTTTCTTCATTAATTTCTATGCTCCCATGAGGGGTCATGTCGTAAAACATATTATCTTCGCTTTCGATAACTTTTCTAGCGGCTTTAGTATTTATATTAAAGCCTGTGTTTGTAAGTTTTGGTTTTACTGTTAAGCCAAAATGGTCAAGCCTATAGTCATATATTTTGGAAAAAGGCGTGTTTGAAAGAAATGATCCCAAACAATATACCCCAAATATAGCAGGGGACGCGACCTTTAGCGAATCCAAAGCGTATAACAGAGAAGTGCCATTATTTACGCCGGAAAGAGAGATAATACTATGTACCCAATTGTCGTGTCCGCCCTTGAAAAGGTCAGACAATTCGCTCTCAGGGGTTACAGCGCGCTCTTCCACGCTGCCGTATGCTAAAAGTGTTGTGAGTATTCTCTCAGACGGAGCACCGAAGCTCCAGCCGATAAGATTCAATTTTTTGATTTTGCCGCTTTCGTCAAGCTGCCCCCAATCAGGAAAGAGGGGTGTGTCATAAGACCTTCCGAATCGCTCATGGCCATATTTTTCAGAATGGGCTTTACCGTAATCAACGGTCTTTCCCATAATTGCGGCATATGTCTCACATGCTTTGTCCCACGCGCTGGAAAACGGACCGGAAGAAGGGGTGTAGCACTCTACTCCCATAACCTTAAAAAGTTTTCTAATGTCTGTTTTCCACCACCCAAAGTACGGAAGAAATTTAGAAAGCCACTCATCTTCACCAAACGCTAAAAAACCGGCCATTAAAACTACTGGATAATTGTTTTCCTTGTTCATCTTCAATAAATACCTCCTATTTTTGTTAAATTAAATATTTTGTCTGATATTAAGGTAACGTAAGTTACGCAGCACACCCCGTTACCAATCTGAGTTAAATAATTACGCCAATTAGATTTTTTTGCGAATTGCAGCCTATAAATGCGACAAAAAAACTTCACTGCATAAAATTCACTAAAACTGATAATATTTTAAATCATGGAATTTAAGCAGCAATAATATATACTTATTTGCAAACACTTGTGTCGAATAAAGTCGAGAACCTATTTTTTTAAATAGGTTCTATATATTCGTACAATACTAAAGTTTAAAGGATAACCTCACCTAATTTTATCAGTGATTACCAAAAATATCAATACTAATAATATATTTTTTTTACATAATTTATGCTAATCGAGATAAAAACCATAGTTTTCACCTACGAAATTACACTTAATTTTAGAAAAATCCCTCATATTTAAAAGCATTTTTAACACATGGGATTTGAAGAGAATCCATCTAAATTTTAATTCTGATGCAGAAAAAGGTAATTTATGTCAATTAGTTAAAAACAAAATTCCGATGACGTCCGGTCCGCAGTGGGAGGTAACTGTGCTGCCGGCTGCAGTTATCAGTATCTCATCAAACTGATTCCTGCTTTTGACACTGCGGTAAACCGCATCAAGAACATCTTTTTGCATATTACAGTGGGTTATAAATATTCGGTTTGTATTTATATTTTTAAATTCATCAAGTGTTTCATTTACATATTGAGAGGCTGCCTTTAAAAGCGTACCTCTGTATTTTTTGTGTACACTCATAGAACCGTTTAACATGGCGATACAAGGCTTTATTGACAGGAGATTAGCTCCCAGTGCCGCGACTGATGAACACCTGCCGCCGGCTTTCATATAGTCCAGACCATTGAGTATAAAACTGGTATGGATTTTTGGTACAAGTCTTTTTACAGCACTGTAAATCTCAAGTCCGGACAACCCGCTGCGGGCCATTATAGCAGCCTCCACTATAAGAAGTCCTATACCTGTGGATAAATTTTCTGAGTCAACAACATGTACTTTGCCGTTGAACTCTTTACTTGCAGTAAGGCTGTTTTGATATGCGCTTGAGAGTTTTGCGCCAATACTTATGTGGACGATTTCCACGCAGTTTTGAAGATTTTCTTGAAAGAATTTAATATACTGTGAGATACCAAGAGCGGCCGTTTTAGGCAAAATTTTATTGATGCTAAACTCTTCGAAGATTTTATCAGGCGTAATGTCGATATCACTGAGATACTCTTTGTCATTGATTATTATATAAAACGGAGAACATCGTATATTATACTTCTGCAAAAGATCAGGGCCTAAATCACACGCGTTATCAGCGGTTATAATAACTTTTTGTTGCATATATTACCTCCATAGAAATTTAGTTAAGTTTTTCATGCTTTCAATAAGCACTGAATATTGCTTGTCCCTCTTGTACTTATGATGGGATTTAAATAACATGTTCATACAATGTAAGATGAAAAAACAGACAAACAATCGGAACAATTGACATTGAGTATCAAATATGTTAATATAATTTTCGCTTAATATGGAGAGATACCGAAGTGGTTATAACGGAACGGTCTTGAAAACCGTCGTACCGAAAGGTACCGTGGGTTCGAATCCCACTCTCTCCGCCACTTTGAACAAATATGAACACCTCACCGATTTTAGTCGGTGAGGTGTTCATATTTGCTTTACGTGGTGCTGACCTGAGTTCAAGCGGCGTTCATTTTCAGACCGGTTTCGGCGTTTACCGAATCGACAATAAAATGGCTATGCCAGTGATCATCGTAGATGTGGTCTCCATCATCACTTCAAAGCCTTGAAGTATTCCGCGAGTTCCACCGCCATTTGATGGATTCCCTTCCGTACTAAAAACCGCCATAAAATAAAATTAAACAAAATGTCGCATATTGTATTGACGAGCAAAACGGATTATGATACAATATTGATACCAACCCGAAATGGAAGGTGACGATGTGACTGATATGGAAAGAGTAGAGTATATCAAAAAAATGGCAGAAAATCTGCCAACGCTTAGAACAAAATTAAATATGACTCAAGAAGAACTTGCCACTCTTATCGGCGTGAGCCGCAGTACGGTCATTTTGTTTGAAAAGGGACAACGGCAAATGACATGGAATACATTTTTATCGTTGATTTTGATTTTCAGTAAAAATCCCGATACAAACAAGTTGATGAAAGCACTTGATATTTACACAGATGAACTTGAAAATATTTTTAGGGGGTAATGAAAATGGCTATTGTGGATGTGATCAAATATGACGGTTCCCCGGATGTATTTGCGTGGAAATATCCGAGCGATGATCTTGGCACTTGGACACAGCTAATTGTGAATGAGAGCCAAGAAGCTATTCTTTATAAGGGCGGTCAGGCACTCGATTTATTTTCGGCAGGACGGCACACATTAGAAACAGCAAATATTCCTATTTTAAATAAAATCATAAATCTGCCCTTTGGCGGCAGAAGCCCGTTTAAGGCAGAAGTGTGGTACATAAATAAGGTTTATTCTCTTGATGTAAAATGGGGAACAGCAACGCCTATACAATTGCAAGACCCCAAATATAAAATTTTTATACCGTTGCGTTCTTTTGGTCAGTTCGGTATTCAGATTGAGGATAGCCGCAAGTTTTTTTTTTTTTTTTTCGGCACACT
>JAIRUF010000142.1 GCA_031254555.1 Oscillospiraceae bacterium
ACGACGGCCTTGGGTTCTGCATACCTGGCAGGCCTTGCGGCGGGCTTTTGGAAAGATATGGATGAGATCGCTCAAAACAGAGAGGTCGATAAAGTATTTAAACCTCAGATAGATGACGATACCCGTGAAAAAATCTATGCCGGATGGAAAAAGGCAGTGCTCCGATCCATGGATTGGGAAGAGCATTAATACGTCATAATTTATATGTAAATTATATAATTATTTTCTTTTGGGGGATTGTTTAATGTCAAATACTATCGGCTTTGAAACTGTTAAAAACTTTATGATTGACGCTTTTTGCGGTGTTGGAGTCCCGCGCGGCGACGCCGCTATTTGTGCCGATGTTTTAGTGGAGTCTGACCGGAGAGGTATTGAGTCTCACGGGGTGAACCGTTTTAAACCTATCTATATAGACAGGATAAACGACGGCATTCAAAATCCTGTTACGAATTTTGAGGTCTTGAGGGAAACCAAAACAACTGCTGTAATAGACGGCCACGACGGGATGGGCCAGGTGATTGGTTACAGGTCTATGGAAATGGCCATAGACAAGGCCCGTGAATATGGCATGGGTATGGTAGCTGTTCGGAACTCCTGCCACTACGGTATCGCGGGTTATTATACTTCTATGGCGGCAAAGGCCGGTATGATAGGTATGACTGGCACAAACGCCCGTCCGTCTATCGCTCCCACATTCGGTGTTGAAAATATGCTTGGAACTAACCCTTTGACTATAGGCTTTCCCACGGACGAGGATTTTGACTTTTCTTTGGACTGTGCCACCTCTATTACGCAAAGGGGAAAGCTTGAATACTATTCGCGCATGGGCAAATCCACTCCCGCGGGCATTGTTATCGGCAGTGACGGATTCCCGCTTACAGACACCGATAAAATATTAGATCAGCTCAATACGGGGGAAGCTGCGCTTGCGCCCCTTGGCGGAATTGGCGAGGACCTTGCGGGATACAAAGGCTATGGATACGCCACAGTGGTTGAAGTGCTCAGCGCCGCTTTGGCACAGGGTCAGTTTTTAAAGTCTTTAAGCGGCATAGGAGCCGGCGGCGAAAAGGTTCCTTATCATTTGGGGCACTTTTTTATTGCGATTGACACACAGGCTTTTATGGGCCTCGATGAGTTTAAAAAGACTGCGGGTGACATCCTGCGCGCTCTTCGCAACTCGAAAAAATCTCCCGGTGAAGGAAGAATCTACACCGCCGGAGAAAAAGAGTGGAATGTGTGGCTTGAACGCAAAGATTCCGGTGTACCCATAAATCCGGCGGTACAAAAAGAGTTTTGTGCAATAAGAGATAATTTAGCGCTTGACTATAAATTCCCCTGGGAAATTTAATTGGAAGATGCTGCGCTATAAGCTTAAAATAGAGAAAGGCAGCTTAACCCGTTAGGGTTAAGCTGCCTTTTAATAATTGTACTCTCCTCAATTTAGCTGGACCACGTAGGCCTTACTCGATTATTATGAAACACATTATTGGCCGGAAAGCCGCAGGATTCCCGTTGCACTGTAAGTTTTCAGCTTACCTCAGCCATTTCTATGGCAATGACCGGGCATACTTTTTCACAGATTCCGCATCCTATGCACCTTTCACTGTCCGCAAGCCTTGGGAACCTCGCTCTGGTAAAATTCCTTATCTTCATCACATCCAGTGCGATTACACATACAGGACATGAATAATAACAAGCGCGGCAACATGCACATTTTTTAGGATCTATAACCGGTATTTTCTTAACTTTAGCCATCGATGAATTCCTCCTGTGCTCCTTCTAAGATGCTAACAAGTCCTAGCTCTTCTAAAGTCTCCTGCTTGGGGATACCCGTCTCCCTGTCCCAGCCGAAAACTTCCCAAGTCTGCTTCATCATTTCATCTATCTTAACAGTTGTACCTTTATTTTTACCGACTTTCAAAGGCGGTTCGCCTACCATGCGCGGGTGTGCCCTTGAATACCATGGGTCAAGCCCGTGTTTTATGTTAAACAAGTGGCGTATATTCCAAATCCTTTTACCTATATCCATATATTCATCAGGGGTCTTATCCCAGCCAGTGGCAATGTTGAGCCACTCAAATATCGGATAAGTTCCAACGCCCAATATCATGGCAAAGTAGCATCCTCCCACTCCGTCAATCAGGCGCTTATAGTATGCCGCCGCCGCTGTTTTTAAAGATTCGTTTTCAGACGGCTCTTCCTGATGCGACTTACCTCCTATAAGGGTGCCCGGAGGCGCCCAGGATACTTTCTTCCACAAATGCATACAGCCATAGTAAAGACTGCCGCCCGTTGTATGCCTTCCGGGGGTGGGGTCGGCACTGTATAAAACAGCAAGCTGAGGATCCGGACGAGAGTCATGCATCGCGGGCTCCATTCCGCCGGCATGTACAGCATATTTCTCCGTATGAGGGCCGAGCCTTTCGGCGGCTTTTTTAACCCCGTCTGCAAACACGTCGCCTATTCCTCTTCTCTCGACCATCATCTTTGTAAATTCCATAATAGATTTTGCGTTGCCCCATGTCATCTCCAGGCCGTCAAAATCATCTTTATTCAGATATCCGTTTTCATACAGCTCTATTGCCATCGCAACACTGTGACCCGCGGAAATAGAGTCCATTCCCATACGGTTAAGGTACTCATTTACCCAGAACATCATATCCGCGTCATCACAGAGCAAAAATCCGGTATACACCCACTGGCTCTCATACTCCGGTTTGTGTGAATGCGAATAGTTGCCGTCATGGCTGTATTTTGTGTCGGATATATCAAGCGTTCCGCCACACCCGTAAACACAGGAATAGCAGAAATATCTCTCCTTTTGATATGCCAGCAGCTTTGACGCATCTACTTTATTGCATTTGAGCATAGGAAAATCTTTTTGAGAGCCGCCCCAGTTTTTGATTGGAGCTTCACCGGTCGCCGCCGCAAAGCTGCTGGCTCCCGAAGTTCCCCATGTGCCCATTATAACAGCCGTAAATATTCCGTCAGGTGAAAGCTCCAGCTCCGGCAGCAATTTTGCCACATGGAGTATCCCGGACGGCAAGATCGGAGGCATTGTCGCTATTTTTATTCTATTGGCGCATTTTTGCGACAATAGCTTCATTCCGTGCGGATCCTCACACGTCACCTGTTTTGTTCCATTGAGAACAAGTCCTTTTAGGTTTTTTGCTCCCATTACCCCGCCAAGTCCCTGCCGTGCCGCTATGCGTCCATGGTCGTTACATACGCCGGCCATCCAGCTTTGGTTTTCTCCTGCCGGTCCGATAGAACACGCAACCGGCTTTTTCTTCCCGGCGACAGAGTTCTCCTCAATAAGCTTGTCTTCAGCTTCAGACGCGTCAAGCCCCCACAAGTGAGAGGCGTCCTTTATCTGTGGGCCTTTATTGTCAAGATATATATAACAAGGCTTTTCCGCTTTACCGCTGATAAAGATAGCGTCGACACCGCAAGCTTTAATACCCGGTGCAAAAGTACCTCCGCAGTTTGCCTCTCCCCAGCCTCCTGTTGAAGGTGACTTGCCGACCACCATCCATCTGCCCATTACACAACTTCCTGTGTTTGTCAGCATCCCGCTGGTGATACCCAGTATATTCTCCGGGCCCATCGGATCAGTTCCAGCCGGAATATTCCTGTAGCACCACCATGCTCCAAGACCGGCTCCGGATAGAATTTGCTCGTACAGTTCATCCTTTATCGATATATACTTACTTTCTCCCGAAGTAAGATCGATGGTAAGGATTTTACCTACGTATCCTTTCATAGCATCAACTCCCTAATTATTAAATTTTTTGCATCCACCATATTTCTTATATTTATCCACCTGTGATAGGTGTAAAAATACTTATTGTGTCCCCTTCTTTTAAAACCGTGTCCATCGGAACTTTTTCATAATTTAAAAGACATGGAAAAATCTTTTTCCATATAAGCGGCAGTTTAATAATTTTTAAGGCCTCTTTTAATGTGATCCCATCCGGAACATGTAAAAATCCCTTTTCGTCAACTTTAGATAAATCACAGACACCAGGCGCATAAAGCTCAATTTTCAACGCGTCCACCCCTCAAACTAATTCCATTTAAAATTAATTCCATTTATATTATTTATATATTAAAAAACCCAGTCTAATTTTGCTTTTATAGTGACATTATATAATAATATGATATGATATGCAATCAATCTTTATCTCATTTTTAATATATTTGGCTGTAAGCTTGCCCAATATTCTGTAATTTTTATATGGACAGTGACATACTATATACGAGGTAAGTTCATTTTTACGATTAAATCGTAAACCATTTGTGATTTTTACTAAAAATTTTATGTGAAATTTTAATTTACATTCTAAAAATAGGCTGATATAATTATACGAGTATTTAGATGAAGATTTATTAATTGGGGGGATTTTCATGGACGCCGAGAGATTTACTAAACAAATTATGCTAGAGGAAATTGGAACTCAGGGACAGGAAAAGCTGTTTGACGCAAGTGTTCTTGTAATCGGAGCCGGCGGAATGGGTTCTCCTCTTTTATACTGTCTGGCAGGAGCGGGTGTTGGAACCATCGGTATTGCCGACAGTGATATTGTAAGTGTAAGCAACCTTAACAGGCAATATCTGCACTTTGAGCGCGATATCGGCACATTAAAAGTTCACTCAGCCGCAAAAAAGCTCAAGGAGTTTAACAGCCATATAAACATCATTTCACACGAGACCGCAATCAACACCGAGAACGCATACGAAATTATAAGCCAATATGATGTGGTTGCGCTTGCTGTAGATAATACGCAGACAAGGATGATTGTCAACAAGGCCTGTGTGGAGCTTGGCAAACCGTTTACTGACGGAGCAGTTAACGGTTTTGTGGGTACCAGCATATTTGTAAATCCGGGATTAACCCCATGCCTTGCATGTCTTTACGGCACCAATATTCCCCCTGAGGACAACTTGGGAGCTGTGGCATCAATAGTGGGAACGATTTCAACAATCCAAGGCACAACCATAATGCAGTATATTTTGGGGCTCGACATGCCTCTTGCAGGTAAATTATTCTATTATGACGGGCTGAGAGCCAGCACGGAAAAGCTAAAGCTTAAATTTAATAAAACCTGCCCCATATGCAGCCAAAAAGTAAAGAGCAAGAAAAAGGAAACAAAGGTGACTGTATAATAAAAATAAAATCCCCGGTTTAAACCGGGGATTTTATTTTTGCGCCTCTATGACCGCTATTTAACTTATAATGAAATTTGGTTGAGATATTCATGCGTTTTAAGGGAAAATGCCTTTAACATCAGGTCAGAGTAAAGATATAAAGTGTCTTTTATATATATGCTTCTTTTGACACTCCACTGATAAGAGTCATAACCTTCGCTGTATCTTGCGTTATCGGCAGCCACATTTTTTTGGTTTATATATCTACTCGCTATTTCTAATTTATTGCCTTCCACTCTAAATGTTAAAAAAGAATATTCGTAATCCATTGGGTCTACATATTTTTCAACCGGAATACCAAAAAGACCGTGTGATTTTGATATCATAAACGCCTTGTGCTGATGCTGCGCAGGGGACACGTATCCGGAAAACACCAGTGAGTCCAGTTCCTTGGGATTTGCTGAATCGCTAATGTCAAACAGCGATATTTTAAGACCGTTTTGTCTTCCTTCTAAGTCTGCGTTTGTCCCCACGCCTATCAATAAATTGTCAGAATACATGTGGAGATAGCTTGAAAATCCAGGGATTTTAAGTTCTCCCAATATCTTGGGGGATTTGGGGTTCGCAAGATCTATGACAAACAACGGGTCTATTTGCTCAAACGTGACCACATATCCTTTATCCCCTGAAAATCTTACAGACTGAATGCTTTCATTCTTTGCTATATTTCTTATCGATCCCACTATATTTAAGGTTTTGTCCAATATAAATATATTGCTGCCCTGAGACGTGCGGCTCTGTGTTGTAGCTATCCTTAAATAGCCGTTGTGTTCATCCAGCGAAAACTGATTTATGGCATATCCCATAACCTCTCCCTTATTACTAAACGTTATATCACCGTTTGAGAGGCTAAACTTATAAATCTCTGTCTTACACTCATTTAAAAGAACTGACTGATTGTATACAATGCGCGCCGCATACAGGGAATCTTTCGTACAGTACACGTCATTTGCCCCGCCCAGCACAGCTTTAGTTTTAGGGTCCTTTTTTTCGTTGTCAATGTCTATACCTGAAACTATTGTATAGCTGTTTATGTCCACTGAAGGCAGCATATATATATCGTCAGCGCTTACTCTGCTAGTTTTTTTATCGTCTTTAGTTGTCGTCGGTATGCAGGATTCTTTCAAGTTCTTGTCTTTCTGTCCTAAATTCACTGTATAATTCGAGACGACATAAAGATTATTATCTACCATTCTGCTGCTTATATAAGTCCCGTCCTGCTTAAATGACTTTATCATCTTCGGTGCATCTTTGTCTGCAACGTCATATATTTTCACTACAAGCCTCGCGCTCTCATAGGCGTAGCACTTAACTTCGTTTGAGTATTCGGCACTATATGTGCTGAGATCATACTCGCTGAATACCGCAATTATTTTATTGTCTTTAACATACATCTCCTGCAGCGATAAATTATCATGCGGT
>JAIRUF010000068.1 GCA_031254555.1 Oscillospiraceae bacterium
CTTTTATTGTTCATTTTATTATGATGTTTGGCATGATGTTTACCTCATTTTACGCCTTTGCAAAATCAATTAAGTACACTTTCACCAAAAAACGCAAAATATTATCTTGGTCATGGTGCTTGATGTGGGCGTTAATATATGCGGAACCATATGTTATCCCGGTTCCGGTAGTCAGATTTCTTGCGTGTGCAGCGTCCATTCTTTTATTCTATTTCTTAAATAAAGAAACAATTGAAACAAATATATCTGCATACATGCTATCGTATGGAATAAGTATTGTTTTATACTATTTATCAGGACTTGTTCTTGCAATTCCTTTTGCTTATTTGACAAATACCGGACAGATTATAGACGCACCTCTTGATTATAACCAACCTATTTATCTTATTACTGATACCATCAGAGCCATTTTACAATTTATATTGGCAATTTTGCTTTTCCGTATCAGACGACTTAAAAATGGATTTCCCTTTATATTTAAAAGATACACAATCGTTCTGACTTTGGTTATTACCGGTTTTATCCTGTTTCTTGTTAGGTGGGTCAACAAATCATCTGCATCCGAGGAGGTTTATATGGGATATAACTTGGATATTATAGGGATCATCCTTGCCGGGATCGGTATTTATATTTTGATCAGGAAATTGATCAAAACGTTTCAAACAAAAATGGCGGAGCAAAACACGGAAGAATATTATAAGAATATGTGGCTACAGGAAAAAGCAGAAAAAGAACAGTGCCTTAAACTTATCGAAGAACAAAGAGCTTTCATCCACAATACTGTTTCCTACATAATAGAGTTATCAGATTTCGCTTTGGAACAATGTGACTTAGAATTGTTGAAGAATTTAAGAAATGATTTTCAAAACGCAATGGCTAACCGCAAAGGAAAGCAGAACCTACCGACTGCAAATAGTATAACGATAGACAGACTGTTTGAGTATTTTGCAAAACAGTTTGCGCAGGATAATATTGATTTTAACCTCATTATGAACGGCAGTATTGTTTATATGGTGAATAATATTATTGGGCAGGGCGACCTCGAAACTTTAATCGCCAATCATCTCAAAAATGCACAAATCGCAATCAATGCAGGCGATAACCCTTGCCGCAGAATTGCGGTTACAATTGGATTGTCAGAAAATCTTTATGAGTTTACCGTGTTTGACAGCGGCATTCCCTTTGAGGTCGACACGCTGGTTCGGCTCGGAACAGACCGCGTGACCACCCACGCCGGTACAGGCGGCAGCGGAATCGGCTTTGAGACGACCTTTAAAACCATGCAGGAATATGATGCCAGTTTAATCATCAATGAACAGGAGCAAAGTGAAACTGATTATTCCAAATCCGTTTCGATCCGTTTTGACTCAAAGCATCAATACATAATAGAAACCTATCGCCCTGATGATTTCCCCTCAAGCGACCGATATAGCGTGATCGGACACGAGAATAATTTAGCTATATCTTCTGGAAAATAAAGCTTGCTTTTAGAAATATATTGGTGTATAATGTACACATACCACGTATTATGTAGAAGGTATATGGCTTTTATGTTATTTAAAGCGAGCTCTGGAGTGTCATCATTATGATTGAGAGGGCAAGATTATGAAAACAGAATTTAAGGATATATTAAAAAAATTGCGGAAAGAAAAGGGTTTTACACAAAGTCACATAGCGAATATTATGGAGATCCATCGCAGTACATATTCGTATTACGAATCCGGCAAATGCACACCTAGCTATAATGCCTTAATAAAGTTGAGCGGGTTATTTAATGTGTCAACAGATTACCTGCTGGGTAATGTATCGAACGTGGAACAGACGATTTTTGATTATTGCGAACAGTTATCCGATGCAGAGCGCATTTGGCTCGCAAACAAAATAGTTCAATTATAGTAGACATATTAAATTTTTTGCTAACTCAAAAAATTTAATTATACTTGAAATGGTGAAGAGGTTAAATGCGGCAGGCAGCTTTATGGGAAGCTGCCTGCGGTCGTTTTATGCTGTTATGATTTATGGCTGCGGTATCTTCTCCCCCTCCCCTGCGCTGTGTAATCTGTCTCAAACCAGATACAGCTAACCCCTTCATTATCGTGCCCCCTGTACGAAAACAGGTCCGACACAGGCCGCAACCATCTCGGTGAAAAGAAAAACACAAATCCGAACCCTTCTCCCACAGGGAAGATATGGTTCGGATTTTGTGCGTTTGGTGCGGATAACAGGACTTGAACCTGCACGAGTTTAACCTCACTAGAACCTGAATCTAGCGCGTCTGCCAATTCCGCCATATCCGCATGTATATTAAAATGAGCAAATTTTCCGCTCCATTTTAATTTGTTGATTTTAAAAGTCCAAAAACATATTAAAGACATATGTCAAAATTATTTGTTTTACTACAAAAAACTACATACATATTATATGCACATATTAATTTATCAGAAATTTACAAAATAAGCAATATATTTTCAAAATTATTTGCACAAGATCGGCGGCTTTTTATCATTACCTATTCATAATATTAACATTTCCAATTCTTTCCTTTTAGGTGAAAAGCTGGTATAATATAATAAATTTTATGCGGACAAGTGCTATGAGTGCTTAGTATCTTAACTCATCACCAGAAAATGCAAAATGCGTGTAAAGTTTTTGCCCTTGCTCTATAACTCTTTTGACGCTCAAAAAATGTGTGTATTCATGTTGATTATAACACGCTGCGAAAACAAATCACAGCGCTTAGAATATGAGCTTGGCTATAGCGGCGTTTAAGCAAAGCGCAGGAAGGGGTAAACACATATGTGGAGTCAGGCGACCGATTATCTCGCAAATAATACAGATTCCTACATTTCATCAATACTGGAGCATATTGGCATCAGCTCTATAGCGCTTGTAATTGCCATTTTAATCGGCATTCCCACAGGCTTTTTCTGTGTTCGTTTCAAGAGATCACAAAAATTTATTGTGACATTGTTCCAGATTCTCCGTGTCATACCAAGCCTTGCGGTTTTATTGCTTCTAATTCCCATTATGGGAACCGGGATACGTCCGGCGCTGGCAGCCCTTGTGCTGCTTGCTGTTCCTCCGATTTTAATCAACACAGTCACCGGGCTTCATGAAGTTCCGGATTTTATGTTGGAAACAGCTGCCGGCTGCGGTATGACAGATCGGCAAACATGGCAAAGGGTGAGGTTCCCCCTGGCAATGCCGATGATCCTGACAGGGATAAAAACGGCAGTCATTGAAATAATTGCAAGCGCCACACTGGCGTCAAAAATCGGTGGGGGCGGACTTGGTGATATCATCTTTACCGGACTTGGGCTTTCCCGTTTTGATTTGTTGCTGATCGGCGGTGTAACCGTTGCCATATTGTCTGTTTCGTCAGGGCTTTTATTTGAGTTCATTGATAGATTTGCACTTCGTCACAAACACATATAATTTAAGGAGGAAGACAAATGAAGGTTAAAAAGATTGTTGTTTTATCGCTGGCTGTACTGATGTTATGCACACTTGCGGCATGTAATGGCGGCAAGTCTGCCAAAGCGATCCGCATCGGTTCAAAGGATTTTACTGAAAGCCTGCTGGTGGGGGAGATTTACGCACTTGCTTTAGAGGACGCCGGGTTTACGGTGGAACGTAAACTGAACATAGCGGGTTCCATCGTACATACCGCAATTACAAACGATGAAATTGACCTGTATCCGGAATATACCGGCACCGGGTTGCTCACTATCCTTAAAATGGAAATGATGACTGATCCTCAAGAGGTTTACAAAACAGTTAATGAAGAGTACAGCAAACGGTTTAACATTACATGGCTGGATCAATCGCAAGCCAATGACGGACAGGGCCTTGTAATTCGTGCACAGCTGGCAAAACAGCTTGGCATAAAAACAATCTCTGATCTGCAAGTGCAGTCAAATAAAATACGTTTTGCGTCCCAGGGCGAATTTGACCAGAGAGATGACGGTATTCCCGGTCTTGAAAGCGTGTATGGCAAATTTAATTTTAAATCCATAAAGCTATACGACAATGGTCTAAAATATCAAATCCTCGAAAACGATGAAGCTGATGTTGCTCCGGCCTATACCACTGAAGGCCAGCTTGTGAACACGGATAAATTTACGCTTTTAGAAGATGACAAAAACTTCTGGCCGCCTTACTATCTGGCTCCGGTTGTACGAGGCAACGTACTTAAAGCATATCCGGATATTGCCGCCGTTCTCAATAAAGTGAGCGCCGCACTGGATACGGAAACCGTAACAGCCCTTAACGCCAAAGTGGATGTTGACAAACGGGAGTATGAAGACGTGGCAAGGGAATTTTATGATTCCATTAAATAGCAGGGGGATTTGCTGTGGTTCATGCAATTGAATTTCAAAATGTAAGCAAACACTTTCAAAAGGCCGGTTATAACGCCATAGACCATATAAATCTGACGATAGATGAAGGAGAGCTGATCACCATTTTGGGCTCTTCCGGCTGTGGTAAAACAACTCTGCTCAAGCTGATAAACCGGCTGTATGAACCAAACGAAGGTAAAATTTTCTTGTTTGGCGAGG
>JAIRUF010000099.1 GCA_031254555.1 Oscillospiraceae bacterium
CAATGACGCGGGCATAATAGGCGCCGCAATCTTAAATGAGATATGATGGGGAATGAGGATGGAGCTTTTAAAAACTTTTTCTGAAGAGATAGGCTGCAAGGTAAAAGAAAATGTAAACATGGGCTTATATACAAGCTTTAAAACCGGAGGTTCGGCGAAGCTATTTATAGAGCCTGACGGTTTATCAAGCCTTGCAAAGGTTATCGGGTATTGCAGTAAAAATAGCCTAAAATATCTTATTTTAGGCAACGGGAGCAACCTGCTTATAAAAGATGAGGGTATAGACGGTGTGGTCATCCATATAGCAGATGGATTTAAGGATATGGAATATATGGGCGATGGTGTTGTAAAATGCGGAGCCGGTGCAAGTTTATCACAGCTTTGCACATTTGTCCTCAAACATAAATTGTCAGGTCTTGAATTTGCCTACGGGATACCCGGTTCAGTCGGCGGGGCCGTGTTTATGAACGCAGGAGCTTATGGGGGAGAGATGAAAGATGTTATTGCACTGTGCGGGCACATAGATAAAAATGGTGAGTCAGGCTCATTTAAAGGAAAAGACCTTGAGTTTGGATACCGCAAGAGTATTTATGCAGGAAGCGGTTGTGTGATAACACATGCGTTGGTAAAACTGAAAAATGGTGATCCGCGGGAGATACGTTTTAATATGGAGAGCGTTATGTTTAAGCGCAGGGAAAAACAGCCGTTGGAATACCCAAGTGCGGGAAGCGTTTTTAAAAGGCCGCAGGGGCATTTTGCAGGGGCTCTTATTGAGCAGTGCGGCCTTAAGGGGAAAACAATAGGCGGGGCCAAAGTCAGCGAAAAACACGCCGGATTTATAATCAATACAGGCGGAGCATCAACAAAAGATATCATTGATTTAATAGAGCTTATAAAAGAAACAGTCAGGGAAAAAACAGGGGTAGTACTTGAAGAAGAAATTAAAATTATAGAATGATTTTAAAGCTTTAGGGGGTGTATTTATATGGAGCTGCTTATAGTGACCGGGATGTCAGGTGCCGGCAAGTCAAAAGCTATGGACATTTTGGAGGACATAGGCTTTTTCTGTGTAGATAACATGCCTCCTAAGCTTATGCCTTCTTTTGCTCAGCTTCTTGTAAAATCTGCCGAAAGTATTAAAAAGGCTGCTATTGTAGTGGACACAAGGTCAATAGGTTCTATAAATGACATATTTGAATCAATAGAAAATGTAAAAGAGTATGGGGTTTATGTAAAGATAATGTTTATAGATGCGTCGACTCAAGCCCTTGTTAACAGATATAAGGAAACAAGGCGAAAACACCCCCTTGCCTATAAATTTAAAGGCTCGCTTGACAGTGCAGTAAAAGCCGAGCGGGAAGTGCTGCGGCAAATCCGTTCGCAGGCAGATTTTACTATAGATACAACTCACCTTAGTCCAAACCAGTTGAAGGACAGGGTTGCAAAATTGTTTTTAGACAATATATCGGACACGCTTCACATACAGTGCATGTCATTTGGGTTTAAATACGGAGTGCCTACAGACTCGGATTTGGTGTTTGATGTCCGGTGCCTGCCAAATCCTTTTTATGTGGAGGAACTGAAAGGTCTTACAGGGCTTGATGAGCGGGTACGGGAATATGTAATGGGGTGGGAACAAGCTAAAGGGCTTGCGCCCAAGCTGCTCGATTTAATAGATTACCTTGTGCCGCTTTACAGGGAAGAGGGCAAAAGTCAGCTTATGATAGCTATTGGATGTACAGGAGGCAAGCACAGGTCTGTTGTGTTCTCAGAGCTTATATGCAAACACCTTTCAGATGAAAAAGGACAGATCGCAATGGTTACTCACAGGGATATAGGCAAATAAGTATTTACGGAGGTGGCCGTTATGTCTTTTTCATCCGGCGTAAAGGATGAGCTTACAGATTTTAAGACAAGTACAACACAAGGCGAAGACGTAAATATGTGCTGCAAACATGCCCTAAAATATGGGCTTTTGATTTTCTCCAGAAATTTTTCAATCAACAACATAGGAATGCAGTCAGAAAATATTAAGATAGCCGTCCTTTATTCGGGCATAATCGGCAGTATTTTAGGGCAAGAGGAAAACGTAAAGATATCGTCTGCTGGGAAATACAGTTTAACTGTAAACCAACCGGAGCACTGCGCTGCGATACTTGAAAAGTTTGGGTATTCAGGCAAGGAAATAGCACTGCGGATAAACAGGGCTAATTTAAATGACGAGTGCTGTTTTGGGTCTTTTTTACGCGGGGCTTTTTTGGCGTGCGGCACAATATCCGAGCCCACGAAGGACTACCATTTGGAGTTTGTGGTAAACCACTATAATCTGAGCAGGGATCTTATAAAGCTTTTGGAGGAGATGGATCTGCCGCCAAAGTTTGTCGTGCGCAAGGGAAATTATGTTATTTATTTTAAGGACAGTGAAGTAATAGAGGATGTCCTTACATACATGGGCGCTACATCCGCCGCTTTAAAACTGATGGATATAAAAATCTATAAGGATGTAAGGAACAAGGTTAACCGGAAGACAAATTTTGAAAACGCGAACCTTTCCAAAACAATAGATGCTGCCATAACCCAGATAGAGGCGATAGAAAAAATTCAAAGTGAAAAAGGGCTTTCGCATCTGCCGGCTGAGTTAATGGAGCTTGCACAGCTAAGGGCGGACAACCCTGAAATGAGCCTTAAGGAGCTTGGTGAGCAGCTCTCGTATCCCATTTCAAGGTCCGGTGTTAATCACAGACTTAAAAAGATAATTCAAATAGCAAACGATATATAAAGATATAGTAAAACAGGGGGGCCTGGAAGTTGGGGTTTACACATTTACATCTGCACACGGAATACAGTCTGCTTGACGGAGCCTGCCGTATAGAGCCTTTGCTGGACCGGGTAAAAGAGCTTGGCCAAACATCAGCGGCAATTACAGATCACGGCTCCATGTACGGCGTAATTGATTTTTATAAGGCAGCGAAAGAACGTGGGATAAAACCTATCATAGGCTGCGAGGTGTACGTTGCGGCAAGGTCGATGACTGATAAAGTTCACGCGCTTGACAAAGAGAGGAATCACCTAATACTTTTATGTGAAAACTATACAGGGTATAAAAACTTGATAAAGCTTGTGTCACACTCTTGGGTCGACGGGTTTTACATAAAGCCCAGAATAGATCATGATCTGCTCTTAAAACATCATGAAGGTATAATAGCTTTATCAGCTTGCCTTGCGGGAGAGATTCCGCAGGCGCTCATTGCGGGTGATTATGAAAAGGCAAAAAAAACAGCGCTTTGGTATGACAGCACGTTTGGCCGCGGGAACTATTTTTTAGAACTGCAAGATCACGGTCTTCGGGAGCAGAAACTTGTAAATCCGCAGATAATACAATTGTCGCAGGAGACAGGGATCCCTCTTGTCGCGACAAATGATACCCATTACATATTAAAGGAAGATTCAAAAATACAGCAAGTGCTTATATGTATACAGACAAACCATGTCGTTGGCGAAAATACAGGGCTTGAGTTTGAAACACAGGAGTTTTATTTAAAATCTCACAAAGAGATGGAAGAGTTGTTCTCAAATGTCCCAAAAGCTTTGGATAACACGGACCTGATAGCGAGTCGATGTAATGTTGAGTTTGAGTTCGGCAACACAAAGCTTCCGCATTTTGAGGCGCCAAATGATACGGATCACGGTGAGCACCTAAAAAAGATGAGCTTTGACGGACTGTATGCAAGGTATGGGGACAATCCATCGCAAGAATATATAGACAGATTAAATTTTGAACTTGACGTAATTAACTCAATGGGATACACAGACTACTTTTTGATAGTTCAGGACTTTATAAGTTACGCTAGATCCAAAGGTATAACAGTGGGGCCGGGCCGGGGCTCGGGAGCGGGCAGCATCGTAGCGTATTGTGTCGGTATTACCGGAATTGACCCAATGGAGTACAATTTGCTTTTTGAGAGGTTTTTAAACCCCCAAAGGGTGAGTATGCCCGACTTTGACATAGACTTTTGCTACGAGAGAAGGCAAGAGGTCATAGATTATGTTGTCCATAAATACGGTGAGGACCATGTGGCGCAGATAATAACATTCGGTACAATGGCGGCAAGGGCGGCCATACGGGATGTGGGAAGGGCGCTGGGAATGTCTTATTCAAGTGTGGATGAAGTTGCCAAGCAAATACCACGCGAACTCAACATAACCATAAAATCCGCCCTAGTAAAGTCGTCAGAGCTTCGATCCATGTATGAGAACGGCGAACAAATAAAAGAGCTTATAGACACGGCGGCCAAAGTGGAGGGTATGCCCAGGCACTCGTCTACCCATGCCGCGGGCGTCGTCATAACAAGGGACCCGGTTGAAAGCTATGTACCACTTGCGCGCAACGACGATGCGATCGTAACGCAGTTCCCAATGACGACCCTTGAGGAACTTGGTTTGCTTAAAATGGACTTTTTAGGTCTTAGAACATTGACGGTAGTGGCGGACACGCAGGAAATGATAAAAAAGAAAGACCCCTCTTTTGACTTAGAAAACATAGATAAGAAAGATAGGGATACCTTTGAAATGATGGCCAAGGGAGACACACAGGGTGTTTTTCAGTTTGAATCCGCAGGAATGAAAAGAGTTCTTTGCGGACTTGGCCCGCAGAGCATTGAAGATCTTATAGCCGTAATTTCGCTTTACCGCCCTGGGCCTATGGACTCAATCCCAAAGTATATTGAAAACAGGCACGACAAAAGCTTGGTTCAGTATAAGATACCACAGCTTAAAAGCATACTTGATGTAACCTATGGTTGCATGGTGTATCAGGAGCAGGTAATGCAGATTTT
>JAIRUF010000129.1 GCA_031254555.1 Oscillospiraceae bacterium
GTCGTCTTTTAAATAAGCGCCTATTGTAATATTGGTATTGCCGGCGTCAATTACTAAAATCAAAATGAATCACTCCTAAAAAAAGTGTATCCCATTATCATTGTAGATGGAATACACTAAAGGTAAAGTGATTATATATTAAAATAGAAAAAAAATCAATAATTAATATTAAATGAATGAAGAATCTGACTGGTCATACAACCAATCTTCCACCATACAATTAAGTGTGGAGGGGAAAACATTATTCTTAGCAAGAAAATTAAGGAATGTTACGGCATCATCATGTTTAGTTGAAAAATTGTAGCACTCCGATACCTTTAAAACATCATCGGACTGACACTTAATTCCCACACCAAATCCATTTGAATGCCTGGTATGAATTATGTAATACTTGAGCTTAAACCCATTAAACTCAGAAAATAGAGTTGTGGGTAACAACATTGCGACGACCTCCTAAACCTTCAAGAAAGATTACACAACTGTGAATTCTATTCACAATTTATATTATACTTACAAACATTTCATTTATAAGTTTGTATAAGAAAAATAGACAATAATTTTTTACTTTGTTTAAAATGCTCAGTTTTTTAAATTATACTTGTTAACCTAATATAGTATATAGTACAATATAAGTACAATATAGTGCAAATATAGACACGAAATAAACATAAAAAACAAAAAAATTAAAAATAATGGAGGAATAAAAAATGGGGATAAATAAAAGCAGCTTTACTTTTACATCTGTGACGGGCCTTGCAGATATATTTGTAACACATTGGCGGCCGCAAGAAGAATCAAACATTAAGGGAACTGTGCAGATAGCTCATGGCATGGCTGAACACATTGAGAGGTATGATGGGTTTGCATCGTATTTAGCTGAGAATGGATATGCGGTGTTTGGCAATGACCATATTGGACACGGTAAGTCTGTGAATGACGAAAATGAGAAGGGCTTTTTTGGGCATGACAACTTTGGGGGTGCAGCTTTTGTTGAGGACTGCAAAAAACTTCACGATATAATTACAGACAAATATAAAAACACCCCGTCATTTTTCTTTGGACACAGCATGGGGTCGTTTATTGCAAGGCGCTTTTCAGCAAAATATGGGGAAGAACTAAAAGGTGTGGTTTATTGCGGAACAAGCGGAGCTAATCCTGCAGCCGGCATAGCGGTTAAACTTGCACAGCTTATGACAAAATTTAATGGAGACCATTTTAAAAGCAGCCTGATAGACAATTTAGCTTTTGGTCCGTATAGCAAAAAATTTGAGAAGAGGACAACGTTTGACTGGCTGACAAGAGATAATCAAATTGTTGATAAGTATATAAAAGACCCGAACTGCGGCTTTTTATTCACAACAGTGGGGTACGGTGATCTGTTTTCTCTGCTTGCCGAGTCCAATAAAAAAGAGTGGTTTGCAAGTGTCCCGCAAAAACTTCCTATACTCATAATATCTGGCGCTATGGATCCCGTGGGCAATTATGGCAAAGGTATAGCTCAAGTGGTAAAAAATTTAAAAGATACGGATCACAAGATTACTGAAAAACTTTATGCAGATTCAAGGCACGAAATTCTAAATGAATTAAATAAGGAGGATGTGTACAAGGATGTCCTCGGCTGGTTTAATTCAATAGTTGAGAAATAAAATAATGTACATAATTAAAGAACAGGTACTTGATGCAGTATCTGTTTTTTATATTTGGATATCATTGACATTATATAGACAATATACTTTATTTGTCAATATAATATTGACGTTTTATTGACAATTAAAAAAATTTATTGTATTATTAAATACGGTATCCTCATTATTTGCCAGTAAAAAATAGAAGTGGTATCTTACTTATAGTTTAAAAAATTTGTGGTGAAGAAAGGTTTGATGAATGGTGAAAGATGTAGCTGTGATCACAGGAGGAAGCGGAGGCATGGGATTTGCAACTGCAAAAATTATTGGGCAGGATAAGTATTTAATAATTTGTGATTGCAATCAAGAGAAGCTTGACTCATCTGTGGAGGAACTGAAAGCACAAGGCATTGAATGTGAGGGGTATGTCTTTGACGTATCAGATAAAGACTCTGTAGACGCCTTGGCAAAATATGCTGCAGAACGGGGTAAGGTGACGTCTGTCATACACTGTGCAGGCGTGAGCCCTCGCATGGGCAGTGCTGAAAAAATTATTAAGATCAATGCAATTGGAACAAGTAATATCAACAATGCGTTTTATGAGATGGCTGGAGAGGGATTTGTAATTGTCGATGTGTCCTCAATGTCAGCATATATGATGCCTGAGATTCTTTTCCCGAAGGTATTATATAAATATGCACGTACAAATAAAGAAAAGTTCTTAAAAAATATGGTGGGCCTTTGCAACATTATGCCTACAACATTCCGCTCTGGTCTGGCATATATCCTCAGTAAAAACTTTGTTATTTGGTGTGCCAAAAAAGATGCGGCAAAGTTTGGCGCAAAAGGGGCCAGAGTTCTCTCTGTATCTCCAGGATCATTTGATACTGATATGGGACAGTTAGAAAAAGACGGATCAGGCGGATGCGTTGATTCTGCGGCAGCTATCAAACGTTTTGGACGCCCTGAAGAGATTGCAAATTTGCTGGCGTTTTGCGTGAGTGACAGAGCAAGTTATATCACAGGTGTAGATATTTTGTGTGACGGCGGAACAGTGTCAGGCCTTACAATTAAGGATATGCTGTCTGTTGGAAAAGCATATGCAAGCGGCAACTAATTAAAAACAGTCCTACATACAATTTAAATTCACATAACACTTGGCATTTATAAAAGTCCCGAACATTCGGGGCTTTTATCTTTAAGTATTGCATGTCTCAAATTGGTATTTAACAAAAGCAGCAAAACTAAATATTGTGTATTATTATTTTATTTATAATTGTTTTTATGTCTTTAAGCTGTTATAATAATTATCAAATGATATATTTTATAGTTCGGAGGGCTTTTAAGATGAGTGATGATATCCTGTTTAAAAATTCACTGTTAGGATTTAAAAGGGAGGATGTTATCAGCTACATTGAAGAGATAAAAAATGAGGCTGAAAACGCTAAAAACTCAATAAAGGACAACGAGTCAGAGCTTTCAAACGCTCTGGATAAAATTGATGTGCTTCAAGAGCAGATTAAAATTAAAGATCAGCTTATAGAAAAACTCGAAGTTGAAAATGAGGATCTAAAAGCAAAAAAAAACTTGCAAAACAATGAAAAGGCCGC
>JAIRUF010000043.1 GCA_031254555.1 Oscillospiraceae bacterium
TTGACGATGTATCGAAGGGGAAACTCTATGATTTGACTTCACGCATTGAGGAGCCAGGGCCAGAGAAGCTTGCGCAAAAAATAGGGATCGGTGTTCCGACGCTTGAGGATATAAAAAAAGAACTCATACTGCCCGGACGCGATATAAGGGATGAGCTGCCGCCGCCGCTTTTGCGTACGGACATAATGGATATGGCCGACCTTAAGGCCGGCATGGAGCTTACTGGAACTGTAAGGAACGTAATAGACTTTGGCGCCTTTGTCGACATCGGCGTGCATCAGGACGGTCTTGTTCATATATCCCAGATAACGGATAGGTTTATAAAACATCCCGGCGAAGTGCTTAAAGTAGGGGATGTTGTGAAGGTATGGGTAATAAGTGTCGATCTGGATAAAAAACGTATATCGCTTACAATGAAGGGGGCCAAATAAATGGATTTTGAAATCAGGGACCTTACAAAAAGCTTTGGAGAAAAACAGGTTTTACAAGGCATCAATTTCTCTATAATGCGCGGTAAGGCCATTGGTCTCCTTGGAAGAAACGGAGCCGGCAAGACAACGACTATCAGAATTATCATGCAGGTTTTCAGAGCGGACAGCGGAGAGGTGCTCCTTGACGGTGAGCCGCTGGATATAAAAAAGACAAACATAGGCTACCTTCCGGAGGAGAGGGGGCTTTATCCCAAAAAGAAAATAATGGATCAACTTATCTATTTTGCCAGACTCAAAGATATACCCCTAAAACAGGCTCGGGCAAACGCGGAAAAACTGCTGGAAAGGCTTGATATGACCCAATACGCAAACTCAAAGCTTGACACTCTCTCCAAGGGTAATCAGCAAAAGATCCAGCTGGTGTCCACACTTATAAGCGAACCGGAAATCGTAATACTTGACGAGCCGTTCTCCGGCCTCGACCCCGTCAATGCAATGATGCTAAAAGATGTGGTTCGGGAACTTATTGCGGACAATAAGATAGTGATACTATCAAGCCATCAGATGAATTATATAGAGGAGTTCTGCGATGAAATTGCCATACTTAACCAGGGTAAGATAGTGCTAAGCGGAAACATAAAGGAGATAAAGAGAGGCTACGACCGCAAAGACGTCTTGGTTGAGACAGGGCAGGCGGAGTTGCTGAGTGAAGCGTTAAGGGAGATAAGTGACGTTGTTGAATCGGTAAGCGAGAGCGGCGGCGGGATTTTGATCAAGCTTAAAAGAGCGGACGATAAGGGCCTTATTTTGAAGACAGTTGCCGATACGGGCATCGATATCGATGGATTTAAAGTGGCTGAGCCGTCGCTTAATGATATTTTTGTCGGATATACGGAGGGCGCTGTATGAAACAGTTTTTTACAATATTTAAATTTGAACTGGGAAGTTTCTTTAAAAACAAGGTGTTTATGGGGCTTACCATTGCAATCGTCGTAATTTTGGGAGTGGGGCTTTCCTTCCCCAGGATAACTGGGTTGTTCTCCGGGCATGATGAAAATGATGAAAATATTGCCGGAGGGAAAGAAAGTGCGGTAATTGCAATTAATGTTGCAGATGATACGGACTCAAAAGTGCTTCTCTCTTTTTTTGAACGGTACCTGGCTCCCGGGATAAAGGCAAAAGCGGTGGACTTAAATGAGAAGGACCTTGTAAAAGCCGTAAAGGACGGGGACTATAACAGCGCAATATTTATGACATCCCCTACATCGTATAAGTATATAAAGCAGGACAATAGCTTAAATGATTCAACCATGTACACAGTAAACGAGATTTTACTGCAGACTTACAGGCACTCCGCGATGATAGGCGCAGGCCTGTCAGAGCAGGAGACGGGTGATATACTCTCAAGTTCGATTAAAAGCGAAATGATAATAACGGGAAACGATCAAACCCAAAGCTTCTTTTACACCTATGCGATCATCATGATTTTGTACTTTGCGCTTTTGATTTACGGACAGTTTGTATCTCAAAGCGTCGCAAACGAAAAAAGCTCAAGGGCAATGGAACTGCTTATCACATCGGCAAAGCCGACAAACCTGATGTTTGGCAAAGTTCTTGGGGCTGGTCTTGCGGGACTGACCCAGCTTGCACTAATACTTTTTGCAAGCTACGGCTTTTATACAATTAATAAAAATCTGTGGAAGGACACGGAGATTATACAGTCTATTTTTGGGATGCCGCTTGAAATTTTATTTTACGCGATACTTTTCTTTGTCTTGGGATTCTTTGTGTACGCGTTTTTGTACGGAGCATTTAGTTCGCTGGCCTCTAAAATGGAGGAGCTCAACGCCCTTGTCATGCCTGTGACATATACTTTTGTAGCAGCGTTTTTAATTGTAATAACATCCATTGCCGGCGGGAATATGGACAGCACATTAATGCGCGTAAGCTCATATATCCCCCTCACTTCTCCAATGGCAATGTTCGCAAGGATAGCCATGGGCAATGTTGAGGCGCATGAAATTATAATATCCGTTGCAGTACTGGTTATATCCATTGCAGCTATCGGGTATGCGGCGGCCGGGATATATAGGGCGGGGGTACTTATGTACGGCAACAAACCCAGCCTTTCCACTGTTGTGAAACTTATAAAAAAAGACAGGCCCCAAAATAAAGCCTAATCAATATTTTGTATGCTGCGGTGTGTCTCTCCGTTGGAAAAATAATGCATGAATGAGGGATTTGGAGCGCGCCTTGGGCAGGTATAAAAGTTAATTAATTCTATTGACTACAAAATTAATTTATGATATAGTGTTTTAGCATCAAGTGCTGGTGTAGCTCAGTTGGTAGAGCAGCTGATTTGTAATCAGCAGGTCGGGGGTTCAAGTCCGTCCACCAGCTCCATCTGTTTTGATGTAATTTATCCTTTTTGCCAGTGAATTACAAATACCGGCTGTATGATAGTTGGCCGGTCATATGTGGGAGAGTTCCCGAGCGGCCAAAGGGAACAGACTGTAAATCTGTCGTCAAC
>JAIRUF010000053.1 GCA_031254555.1 Oscillospiraceae bacterium
ATCAAAGAAGCCGTATGTATTGATACAAAAAGAGTATATGATTCCTGTGCGGATAAAGATTGCATATCAGATATACGAGTAATGTTTACAGATACTGCACAAGAAATTATTGATCATTCAACTACAGTAAAATGCCGCGGCTGCGAACTATTAAATTGTTTCATAGACGTTGAAGAAGTACCGTTTAACAGAGGATTTTATACGGTAGACATCACCTTCTTCTTTAAAGTAAGGCTGGATGCGTTTGTTAATTCAGTTGCGTCTCCAAGGCACATAAGCGGTCTTGTAGATTTTTCCAAGAAGTGCATACTTTATGGAAGTGACGGAAGAGTAAAAGTGTTCTCTTCAGAGTATTCCATGGATGAGTACGACGATCAATTACCACCGTCTATAAGTAATCCGATAGCTAAGGTTCAAGCGGTTGATCCAATATGCCTTGAAGCAAAATTGTGCAGCCCTTGTGAGTGCCGCCACTGCCATCATACATGTGGATTCTCAAATATACCACTATGTGTTTGCAGGCAGTTTAACGGAGCATTTGCCCCTTATGAATCAGAAGAAAGTGCGGTTGTTGTAACTCTGGGATTGTTTACCATTGTTCAGCTGGAAAGAGATGTACAAATTCTCATACCGGCATATGACTTCTGCGTACCAAACAAAGAGTGCACATGTGACACAGAAGATCCATGTGACTCCTTCAGAAAGATCAGATTCCCTCTTGAGGAGTTCTTCCCGCCCAGTGCAGGAGAATTAGGAGAAGTTCATGATCTAAAGTTTGATAAAAGTTGCGGATGCAGATAATTGACTAAAAAACAAACCGCTGGCTTGAGCCGGCGGTTTTGTTTTTTAGAGAAACAGATTCCGTTTGCATTGTATCACAAGAAAAGACAACCTCTTACAAAATATATAGTTTATGTCAGCGGCATTGTTTGAGAATAGACAACCGGAAGATCAGTACCCATAGTCATCAACCTTCCATTTATCCGTTTCGCTGTCCCGAATCAACATCCAGTTCCAGTCAGTATACATAAAATCGGTGTTAAAACCGCTGTCACCTCTGGGGGATCCAGCATAAAAATCAGAGAATAAAATGATGACATTTTCCCGCTTTACTCCATTGACTGAACCTCTTCCGGTGGACATATAACTGTCAGCATGATTATCAGATCCAGCTTCATCATACCATATTTTCCTTAAGTCACAGCCGTTAAAGTTCTTGAACTTTTTCAAAACTGTGTTGATAGCTGACTTGACTTCGGCTTCACTGAACTTGACGGAACTGCCGTAGTCAATTTCTGCGCCGCTTGTTTTACCAGCGTTACTTTCACATGCGGATAAAGATATACACAACAACAAAAGAAATAAAAAAATGAGCGGTCGTTTCATAGAAGTCTCCCCCAAATATAATCTATTCGGGTTTATTATATTATTAAAACATATACAGTGCAAGTACGTATATGATCTCAGTTGAAATAATAAAACCCTCTGATACAGTTTGAACTGTATCAGGGGGTTTTCTGTGCTGAATATTTTTATAGGTGCGCTTTAATCTTAATACATTCCGCCGCCCTGAGCCATAGCGGCGGCAGCTGCTGCGTCTCCGGCAGGATCGGGCAGATCCGTTACCAGAGATTCTGTTGTAAGAACCATGGCCGCAACCGAGGATGCGTTTTGAAGCGCGTAACGTGTAACCTTTGTAGGGTCTGTTATTCCGGCGTCATACATATCGGCATACTGTTCTGTGGCAAAGTTGAATCCGTAGCAGAGCTTGCCGGACTGTATGATTTTATCTACAATGACTGAACCTTCAAGGCCTGCGTTGGCGGCTATCTGACGAACCGGCTCCTCGAGAGATTTCATAACGATTTTAATACCGGTGATGAGGTCGGCGTCGTCTGTAGAGTTTAAAAGGGCATCCACAGCGGGGATGGAGTTTATAAGCGCAACGCCGCCGCCGGCGACAGTGCCCTCTTCAACGGCTGCCTTTGTAGCCGAAAGAGCGTCTTCAATGCGAAGCTTTTTCTCTTTCATCTCTGTTTCCGTAGCTGCTCCCACGCGGATTACGGCAACGCCGCCTGAAAGCTTTGCAAGGCGCTCTTGGAGTTTTTCCCGGTCAAAGTCTGATGTGGTGCTCTCTATTTGAGCTCTTATCTGTGTTATGCGGGCTTTGATATCGTCCGATGAGCCTGCCCCGTTAACTATTATCGTATCCTCTTTAGTTATCTTTACCTGACGGGCGCGTCCCAGCTGAGGGATGTCAGTATCTTTAAGCTCAAGGCCAAGATCTGCGGTTATAACCTCTCCGCCCGTAAGTATTGCAATATCCTGCAGCATTTCTTTGCGCCTGTCGCCAAAGCCGGGAGCCTTAACTGCAACGCATGTAAATGTCCCTCGAAGTTTGTTTACAAGAAGTGTGGCCAATGCCTCGCCCTCAATGTCCTCAGCGACTATAACAAGTTTTTGACCGGACTGGAGGATCTTCTCAAGGATAGGAAGTATCTCCTGAATATTTGAAATTTTCTTGTCTGTGATGAGAATGTAAGCGTCGTCTATGACGGCCTCCATCTTGTCTGAATCAGTGGCCATATAAGGGGAGACGTAACCGCGGTCAAACTGCATTCCCTCAACGACTTCGCAGTCTGTTTCGGCTGTTTTGGACTCCTCAACGGTAATAACGCCGTCAGAGGTAACTTTATCCATAGCGTCAGCTATAAGCTTGCCTATAAACTCATCGGCGGCTGAAACGGTTGCAACCCTTGTGATATCGTCTGAGTTAGTGACAGGTTTGGAGTTCTTTTTAAGGGCGTCAATGGCAGCGTCAACAGCCATCTGAATGCCTTTTTTTACAACCATAGGGTTTGCTCCCGCAGCGACATTCTTCATACCCTCACGCACAAGAGCCTGAGCTAAAAGAGTGGCTGTTGTGGTGCCGTCCCCGGCAACGTCATTAGTCTTTGTTGCCACCTCTTTTATAAGCTGCGCGCCCATGTTTTCAAACGGATCCTCAAGCTCAATCTCCTTTGCGATTGTAACGCCGTCGTTTGTAATAAGGGGAGCGCCGAACTTTTTATCAAGAACAACATTGCGGCCCTTAGGACCAAGTGTTATTTTTACGGTATCACTTAGTTTATCAATACCATTTTGCAGTGATTTACGCGCCTCTTCGCCGTATATGATTTGTTTAGCCATATAGTAGATTCCTCCAATTTATTATTTAGGTTATATCTTATTCAACAATTGCCAAGATATCACCCTGTTTAACAATGGTGTATTCTTCTTTGTCGATCTTAACTTCGGTACCTGCATATTTGCCAACGATGACCTTGTCACCCACCTTGACATACATTTCAATATCTTTTCCCTCAACGTTTCCGCCGGGGCCAACAGCTATTACTTGAGCTATCTGTGGCTTCTCCTGCGCGGAAGCTGCAAGTATAATACCGCTTTTTGTGGTTTCCTCCGCCTCGACCGGTTTGATTACAACGCGGTCCGCAAGTGGTTTAATTATCATACATATACCTCCTGTAAAGTTATAAAATTCATAGTATTAGCACTCGCTTATATTGAGTGCCAAACTTATTGTAGACATAATTTGGATAAAAATCAAGCACATTTTCTAAAATTTACAATTATGTAATATTTCTTGCATTACAGGTGACACTCAAGTATAATAAACATCGAATATAATCAAATAAAGGAAGACTTTTACATGGAGAGTAAACTTAGTAAAGCTATAAATAAAATCAATGATTTTCTCATTACAGAAAAATTTATGGCTGCGGTCTTTGTACTTGCTGCCGTTTTTATATTAACCCGGCAAATTGTGATTGGCACGCTGGTGTTTATTGTTTTTACGGCGCTTGTTTTAATTTTTTGCAGCGATGTGATAGCGACAACGCTTCCGTTTATGATTTTATCCTGCTTCGCGGCTAAAAACAGCCATGCTTTTGAAAATTTTAAAGGCTATTGGTGGCTTAGTTTATTGATGATTGCCGCCCTTGTATTTCACTTTGCAGCATTTGTAAAAAAAGAAGATTTTTCTTTTGGGAGGAGCTTTTGGCCTCTGCTTGCTGTTTCTGTTGCGGTAACGCTTGGCGGGACAGGAATTATTACAGCGCCGGAATATTTCTCAGGAGTGTCTGTTTATAACACAATAGGTTTAGGATTTGGTATGCTTTTTTCATACATATTATTAAACGCGTTGATAAAGCCAAGCGACAAATACGTATTTAGCGAACGGTTTACAAATATAATGGTCATCACAGCCGTTTTTGCCTGCTTCATGATAGTCCACCATTATATTATCAATATTGCAAGCTTTATTGATAAACCGCAGATATTGCAGTTCCAGTGGCGCAATAACATATCTACAATGCTCATGATAACTATGCCGTTTGTTTTTAAAAAAGCGACAAAAAGGACCTCATATATATTCTTTGCCTTTTTTATTATCCTGTGCCTTTTGCTTGCCGGTTCAAGGGGCGGAATGCTTTTTGGACTTATCGAGTTTGTAATATGTTGCATAACGGTTCTGGCGGTGGACCGCAAGCATACAAAGCGATACCTTGCAATATACCTTACGGCCTTAGCGTGTGTCGTTATTGCAACGCCGGCTTTATTGGTGTTTGTGCGAGTCACATTAGAGCGCTTTATCTCGTTCGACCAAAATGAAATCAGGATTGGGCTTTTTTCCAGAGCCATTGAGGACTTTCGGGCAAACCCCATGTTTGGCAGGGGGCTTGGGTATATGGGCAACCGAGATATACATAAATCGGCGGAGTTTGCGCTGTGCTGGTATCATTCAAGCCCGTTCCAAGTTATCGGCAGTTTTGGGGTAATGGGAATTTTTGCCTATATATTTATTTTTGTTAACAGGGTTTATATATTTATAAAAACAAGGAAAAACTTTTTTTCCATAACTTTATTTTTATCTTATATAGGTCTGGAACTTATGTCTTTGGTTAATCCGGGAATTTTTATACCCGTTCCTTACTTATTTATAGTGACTATGATGTTTGTGATAATGGATAAGATTAAGCTGCAAAGTGACATTGACGAATATCGGGAAATGAAAAAGATAAAAAATTGAATAAATAGCTAAACAAAGGGGGCCGGCATATGCCGGCCCCCTTAAAAGCAAGTTTTGGGATTTAACCTTTGCAGAACAGATTATGCTGTCTATGCAGATAAAAATTAAAGATTCAGTATATAAGTATTTTGCTGAAAAAATCCTCGCTGGAGATTCCATGTGGACGGCTAAAGCGGCCTAAATTCATTAAATCCTCTTTACGGCTTACGGTATTAACTTTTGGTTCGTAGGTAAGGATGGCGCTGTATCCCATGTTGCCGATAATGCCTTTTGTCTCTTCTGTAATATATCCGTAAGGAGCTGCAAATGTGTTCGGCTTTGTGCCTGTACATTTAAAGATCAGTTTGCCGTTTTTACTGAGATCCTCCATCAAAGCCGTGCGGTATGCAGCAAAAGTTTCATCAGTTTTTTTAAGTACGCCTATCCGGCTGCCGGATTGATTGTGCATATTGTAAGAATGATCCTGCAGTTCAATGTTTGGACTTTTACTCATTTCAGTTATCTTCTCCCATGAGAGATATGTATATCCGGCAGTGTTGTGATCAAGATCAGAAAAATAGTCGATATAAGCTCCGACTACAGGTACAACGGCACAGGCGTTATACTTTATCAATATGGGGTATGCATGATTGTATACGCTTTCAAATCCGTCGTCAAAGGTTATTATCACAGGCTTTTGAGGCAGTTCACTTCCCTTTAATATGTAGTTTATAAGTTTTGTCATCGTTATGGGTGTATAACCTTTTTCATAAATAAAGGCAAGATCGCTTTCAAATTGATCAGGTGTTATGGTGTGGGAACTTAGACTGGCTTGCTGGTAGGATATATTGTGATACATAATTATTGGAACTGTGACA
>JAIRUF010000063.1 GCA_031254555.1 Oscillospiraceae bacterium
GTTATATTTTCATCCATTTTGACCTCCACAAAACTGCATATTTAAAGGAGTGGCTGGCTCTTATCCTAAAGGCACTGCACGTCCATATCTTAAAAGGCTGAGCTCGCATGTGCCATCACACGCAAAGTCTTAAGATTTTTATATACGGAACACAATATAATAATAGCAGAAATCAAATTTAAAATAAAGGATATATTGCCGATGCCGATAATTCTTAAAGCGGTATCTTAGGCGGCGGTCCTTGTATATAAACGGTTTTTATGTTAGAATATCTCGTAATATTTTAGGATACCGCTTTGAAATATCTGAGGTGATTTTTTGTTAGCTCCCAAGAAAAATATAAGGAACTTCTGCATTATCGCACATATAGACCACGGAAAATCCACGTTGGCGGACAGGCTGCTTGAGCTTACGCAGTCGGTTTCGCAAAGGGACATGACAGAGCAGATACTTGACAATATGGATTTAGAGCGCGAGCGCGGAATAACGATAAAGGCGCATGCCGTAAAGCTTAATTACAAAGCGGATGACGGCCAGGAGTATGTGCTTAACTTAATAGACACACCCGGCCATGTTGACTTTAACTATGAGGTTTCACGTTCCCTGGCTGCATGTGAGGGGGCGGTACTTATAGTTGACGCATCCCAGGGGATTGAGGCGCAGACTTTGGCAAACACATATTTAGCGGTTGACCACGACTTAGAGATCGTGCCTGTTATAAATAAGGTGGATCTGCCGGCGGCTGATCCGGACGGAGTAAGCGCTCAAATAGAGGAAGTGATAGGAATACCCTGCGATGAAGCACCGAGGATATCATCTAAAACGGGCCATAATGTTGAGCAAGTTCTTAAAAGAATAGTCAAAGATATACCTCCTCCGCAAGGGGATGACGACGCTCCGCTGCGAGCGCTTGTATTTGACTCTGTGTATGACAGCTATAAGGGCGTTATTGTTTATGTTCGTGTAATGGATGGATGTATCAAAGACGGAGACACAATGAGGCTTATGGCTACAGGAGCAGAGTTTACCGTTGTTGAGGTCGGGTATATGAGGGCTACCGGAATAGAGCCTGCGTCACAGCTTATGTCAGGCGATGTCGGGTATGTAACAGCGTCCATAAAAATAGTTGGTGATGCAAGGGTTGGAGACACTGTAACACTTGCGGAAAATCGCGCGAGTGAGCCTTTAGAAGGGTATAGGAAAGTAAATCCTATGGTGTTCTGCGGGGTTTATCCAGCTGACGGAGCGGATTATGAAAATCTTAAAGAAGCCCTGGGCAAGCTGCAGCTAAATGACGCGTCCCTTTCCTTTGAACCGGAGACCTCAGGCGCACTGGGGTTTGGGTTTAGATGCGGATTTTTAGGCCTTTTGCACCTGGAGATAATCCAGGAAAGACTGGAGCGGGAGTATGACCTTGATTTGGTTACGACCATCCCAAGCGTCGTATATAAAATACACATGACCGGCGGTGAAGTGCTCGACATAGACAACCCTTCAAACTACCCGGATCCCGCAAGAATAGATTTTTGCGAGGAACCCATGACAAACGCGCACATATACGCGCCGTCAGAGTACGTTGGAGCCGTTATGGACCTGTGCCAGGACAGGAGAGGGATATTCAGCGACATGGTATACATTACACAGGACAGGGTCGATATACACTATGCCCTGCCTTTAAATGAGATAATCTATGACTTTTTTGACGTGCTCAAATCACGGACCCGCGGCTATGCTTCATTTGACTATGAGATATCGGACTATCAGCGTTCATCGCTTGTAAAGCTTGATGTTTTGCTAAATTCTGACGCAATGGACGCCCTCTCGTTTATAGTGCACTCAGATAAGGCATACGCAAGGGCAAGGAAGATTTCTCAGCGCTTAAAGGAATTTATACCGCGCCAGATGTTTGAAATACCAATACAGGTAGCCATTGGCGGAAAGGTGATAGCAAGGGAAACCGTAAAAGCCATGAGGAAAGATGTCTTGGCCAAATGTTACGGAGGAGATATAACCCGAAAAAAGAAATTGCTTGAAAAGCAAAAAGAGGGTAAAAAGCGTATGCGTCAGTTCGGCAGCGTCGAGGTGCCGCAGGAGGCATTTATGGCTGTGCTTAAGCTTGATGAGTGAGGAGTATTTCTCTATGTGCGTAGGCGTCTATATCCACATACCGTTTTGCAGGGGCAAATGCCCGTACTGCGATTTTTACTCATGCGTGCATAAAAATTTGGAGCACAGCTATGTAGAAGCGCTGAATAACCGTTTGTTGAAAACTTGCGGTATAAAGGCCGATACGCTGTACATAGGGGGCGGAACGCCTTCAATGCTCGAGCCATGTGCATTAAGCTCTGTTATAAACACGGCTAAAAAGGCATTTTGTATTGAAGAAAAAGCGGAGATAACAGTGGAGTGCAATCCATCTGACGACTTAAAAAAGCTGATACCTGAAGCTGTAAAATCAGGGGTCAACAGAATTTCTTTAGGTTTGCAGTCCGCCGTTGACGAGGAGCGAAAGAGCCTCTCACGGCGCGCGAATTGTGAGGATGTAAAACAGGCTGTAGAGATTATAAAGAAGATAGGGGTATACAACATATCCCTTGATTTAATGTTGGGTATTCCGGGTCAGACGGCTGACAGTTTAAAGCGCTCTATTGAGTTTTGCGCAGAAGCAGAGGCAAAGCATGTAAGCGCGTATATATTAAAAATAGAGGAGAACACACATTTTTACAAAGTGCAGGATACGCTTAAATTACCAAATGAAGATCAAACCTGCGAGCTGTATCTTAAGACGTGTGAACTTCTTGATAGCTATGGATACCGGCAATACGAGATATCTAATTTTGCAAAGCCAGGATATGAGTCTTCTCACAATTTAAAATATTGGAACGCGGAAGAATATATAGGATTCGGCCCGTCGGCGCACTCCTTTTTTAAAGGGCGCCGGTCTTATTATGAAAGTGATACAGACAGCTTTATATCGGGCAAAGATTCAATAGACGACGGCCCGGGAGGGGATATGCAAGAATATATGATGCTGAGGCTGCGACTCAGTGAGGGAATTAAAAACTCTCTGTTTTATAAAAGGTTTGGGACAGACATACCAAGAGGCGTTATTTTAAAAGCCAAAGAATTGCAGCCTGGCGGGTTGGTCGTCACAGACGGTGGCTCAGTCCGCCTTACAAGGAATGGGTTTTTACTCTCAAACTCTGTCATCTCGCACATATTAAATTAGCCGGTCCAAACCTGGCGGGTGCCGGGTTTGGAGAGAGGCTGAAACCATATAAATAAAAAAGCAGCCATAAGATGTTATGACTGCTTTTTTATTTCATCAACTCTTTGATGACTTCGCCCGCCAAGAGCATACCTGCAACGGGCGGGACAAATGACGCGCTTGCGGGTGTTTGCCTTTTGCCGTGTTCCTCACATAAATCAGAGATTGGCCTTATGATCTCCTCAGGGGAATAAACCACTTTGAGAGAGGGTATACCGCGTTCTTTAAGCTCTTTGCGAACCACCCTGCATAAAGGACAGGTGTGGGTCTCATAAATGTCGGAGACCAAAAACATCTCCGCGTTGAGCTTGTTGCCTGTGCCCATAGAACTTATCAGTGGCAGGCCACTCTCATTGCATTTAACGGCTAGATCAATTTTTGAGGTGACAGTATCGATGGCGTCTATAATGTAATCATACTTTTGATCAAAAAACATATCCCTGTTATCGGGCAAATAGAACTCATCAATAGTGATTACAGTACAGCATGGGTTAATGTCAAGCACCCGTTTTTTCGCCGCCTCGGTTTTCTTTTGGCCCAAAGTGGAGTGAAGAGCAAAAAGCTGGCGGTTTATGTTTGTGAGTGATATTGTATCATTGTCAATCAGGGTAAGCTTGCCAACTCCGCATCGTGCAAGGGCCTCGACGGCAAAGGAACCAACTCCGCCCAAACCGAAAACAGCGACATGGGAACCCATGATTTTATGGACAGCGCCTTCCCCGACCAGCATTTCAAACCGCGTAAATTCATTCATATAAAGCCCCTCCAGGCTTTTATTATAGTCTATTGAAAAAAATACATCAAGAGGGTATAATATGCGAGGGTATGCATCTTTTTACGTGCCGACAGTTATAAATAAAAGTAAAGGTATGGATAAAATAATATGAAGCTTGGAATAGTTGGCCTTCCAAATGTGGGCAAAAGTACGTTGTTTAACGCAATAACAAACGCAGGAGCGCAGTCCGCAAACTATGCGTTTTGCACGATAGAGCCCAATATCGGAGTTGTGGCGGTCCCGGACTATAGGCTAAACTCACTTGCGCAGATGTATTCACCGCATAAGATAACACCAGCGGTGATAGAGTTTGTGGATATAGCGGGGCTTGTCAAGGGAGCTTCAAAAGGGGAGGGGCTTGGCAATAAATTTTTATCCCATATAAGGGAAGTTGACGCTATAGTCCATGTGGTTAGATGCTTTGAAGATGACGACATAATACACGTTGAGGGCAGTATTGACCCAAAGCGTGATATAGAGACCATTAATCTGGAGCTGATCTTATCTGATGTTCAGATGATAGAGAGAAGGATTGATCGCAGCACAAAAGCGCTTAAGGGAGATAAAAGTCTTTTAAAGGAAATAGAGTTTTTAAAGAGACTTAAGTCAGAACTTGACAATGGAATTTGCGCAAGAGCGGTTGACTGTAGTGATGAGGAAATGGAGATAATAAAAGACATAGCGCTCCTTTCATCAAAACCTGTTATATACGCGTGCAATATGAGCGAGGATGACTTCTTGGAGGATATCAACAACAATAAGCGATATAATGCCGTGCTGGAAATTGCGGAGCAGGAGGGATCGCAAGTACTGCCAATCTGCGCTGAACTTGAGGCTCAGATATCATCTCTTGACAAAGAGGAGAAGGAGATGTTTTTATCAGATTTAGGGATAGAAAAGGGAGGACTAGACCTGCTTATTCAGAGCAGTTACAGCCTGCTGGGGCTTATATCTTTCCTGACAGCCGGAAAGCCGGAGGTTAGAGCATGGACTATAACCTCTGGCACAAAGGCCCCTAGGGCCGCGGGTAAAATCCACTCAGATATAGAGAGAGGATTTATAAGAGCGGAGGTTATATATTTCGATGAACTTACGGAAAACGGATCTATGGCTGCTGCAAAGGAAAAGGGGCTTGTAAGGAGTGAGGGCAAGGACTATGTTATGCAAGACGGAGATGTGGTTTTGTTCAGATTCAATGTTTAAGGCGGCATAAGAAAAATAATAAAAACGGGACGACTTTAGTCGTCCCGTTATCATTTTAAGTTAGATTAATAATTGTAGGCCTTAATCTCAAAATATGCCTGAGGATGCGCACAAGTCGGGCATACATTGGGAGCTGATTTACCTACATGGATATGGCCACAGTTGCGGCAGAACCAAATAACCTCATCAGTTCTCTCAAACACGATGCCTTTTTCAAGGTTTTCAATCAGGGTTTTATAGCTCTCTTCATGTGTTTTCTCAATGGCGGCAACAGCGTCAAAAAGGCGGGCAAGTTCAGTAAAGCCCTCTGCCCTTGCATCTTTTGCAAAAGATGCGTACATATCTGTCCACTCATAATTTTCGCCTGCGGCGGCGTCTTTAAGGTTTTCCATTGTGTCAGGAATTTTATTTTCATGAAGTGCCTTAAACCAAAGCTTTGCATGTTCTTTTTCGTTTTCGGCTGTCTCCATAAATATGGCTGCTATTTGCTCATAGCCTTCTTTTTTAGCCTGAGATGAGTAATAAGTATATTTTGTTCTTGCCTGTGATTCCCCTGCAAAAGCTGCCATTAAATTAGCTTCTGTTCTACTGCCTTTAAATTCCATATTAAACCTCCTAAGAATAATTTATTACAGTTAATCTGTGTAATCATTATATCACATAATTTACGAAATTAAAGTATTTAATGGAAATTTTTTTGAAAATAGGAATAAATATCGTTTTTCTTAAGTCCGCTGAGTTCTGCGGCGATTTTGCAGGATTTATTGAGTGGCAAGCCGCCCTGTGTCATTTCTTTGATTAAAGAGGCGGCAGTCTTTAGCTCTATGGATTGAGGGCAGTCTTCACACGCCCCTGCAACTATTAGCACAATCTCACCTTTTAACTGTGTTTGGGAATATTCTAAAGCGGCGTCTTCAAGGGTGGTAAGGATCACTTCCTCGTGTATTTTGGTCAGTTCGCGTACAATTGCGATATCGCGGTTTCCCAAAGTTTCCAAAAGGTCTGCAATAGTTGCCTTGAGTTTGTGAGGAGCCTCGTAAAATACAATCGTGCGTCTCTCTTGGGCAAGCGATAGCAGATGTTTTTTCCGGTCAGTTTTATTCATACTCAAAAAGCCTTCAAAGCAAAAACGTCCTCCGGGCATACCGCTTACGGCAATGGCGCTTACAAATGCGCATGGCCCGGGCACAACTTTTACATCGATACCGAGGTTATGGCACTTAGATACAAGCTCTTCTCCCGGGTCAGATATTGCGGGCATTCCGGCGTCTGTAACTAAAGCGCAGGTCTCACCGTTTAGTATTCGCTGAGTTATTTCTTCTCCTCGTTTAAGCTTATTATGATCAAAATAGCTTAACATGTGTTTTTTTATTTCAAAGTGATTAAGAATCTTAAGAGTTACCCTGGTGTCTTCCGCGGCTATAAAATCGCAGTCTTCAAGTGTTTGTACAGCCCTTGGTGACATATCGCTTAAATTTCCGATAGGAGTGCCGACAATATAAAGTAAACCGCCCATTATTTTGTCTCCCTGTAATCTCCGAATATTTTGATAAGTTCTTGGCTGTCATTTCCATAATCATCTTTTATATACAGCGTCGGCAAAACTTGCAGTTGGGGCTTTGCCCCTTTTTTACCCTCAATTAAAAAAAGCCACGGAGCCAAAGAGGAGTTTTGTGATACAAACCGCAAACGCTTTGGCTCTAAGTTGTTTTCCCTCATTGCGCTTATAACGTCGCACAGGCGTTCGGGCCTGTGGCACATACAAAACCTGCCTCCGTAGTTTAGCAGGCCGCAAGCCGCCTTGCAGGCGTCAAAAACTGTACACATAACCTCATGCCTGGATATTTGATCCGAAGATGAGCTGCTCATAACACCGGTGCTTACCGGCTTATAAGGGGGGTTCATGGTCACAAGGGTAAAAGCTGCGGGGTTAAGGGTATTCATAAGATCACGCAGATCTGCGTTTATGACATTTATCCTTTTAGATATCCGGCTCATATCCAAAGATCGCCTGAACTGATCACAGGCAAGAGGCTGTATATCGACGCCGTAAATTTCTTTAAACAAACCGTCTCTAAACCATAAAAGCGGGATAATACCGCAGCCGGTCCCAAGGTCGCAGGCGATGTCGCTTGCCTTACAGGAGGCAAAACTGGCCAGCAATAACGCATCTGTCCCAAATCCATGTGCACCGGATACTATGACAGATATACCTTGGCCTACAGACTCTGTAAACTCTCCTTCTAAAATCAACATATTCACCACACATTTCATTGCAGATTATAACAAAATTAAAAGAAGCTGTCAAAAAACAGCTCCTTTTATGTAAAGAAAATTATTTTAAATACCTTATTTTTTAAGCCTCGATTGCCCCTGTCGGGCAAGTGCTCTCACAGGCGCCGCAGTCTATGCAAGTATCAGGATCAATTACATAGATGTCCCCTTCAGAGATAGCGCCTACAGGACAGTCAGCCTCGCAAGCTCCACATGCTATACATGTGTCTGTTATTTTGTATGCCATAATATTACCTCCTTTACTAAAGTTATTTTAACATATGAATTAAAAAAATCAATACCTTTTATAAAAACAATATGAAATAAAAAAATGGCATTATCTATGTAAATTTTGTATAATATAATTAGTTTTTATATAATACGACCTATTTTCTCACCCATTTTTACAACAGTTTCGATGCCATCAGCGGTATTTTGCACAATGTCATCGTCGATCTTTATGCGTTTTTTTTCAAAAAATAAGACTATCGTTGACCCCCCAAACTCAAAGCGTCCTTTTTCTTGTCCTCTTTTGACCGTGGACTCCTTATGATAATTTGTAATTTTCCCCACCAGAAGAGCTCCCACTTCCATATATAGAACTTTACCAAAGTTTTCAGTATTCAAAACGCAGTATTCGCGCGCATTTTCTTTAAACACCTCAATTTTATCAAATACCACGGGATTGACTGTGTGTAGACGGCCGTTTATAAAGCGGTTATCGCTTTTTACAGCGTTGTCGATATAACAATATCTGTGGTAGTTGTCCAAACTTAGCCTTAGAACCAAACAAACGCCGTCACAAAAATCATATGCAAGAGATTTATTTTTTATAAGTGAGTTAAGGCTGTAAGTTGAATTTTTTATTTTAAAGAGTGTTGCACCGTTTACTTCATAGTAAGTGATCTTACCGTCGCAGGGACTTACTAAAACTTCCGCTTCCATACGTAAGGGTCGCCTGTCCGTCTTAACCTGCCTTATAAAAAAATCTTTAAAACATGTATAGGAT
>JAIRUF010000090.1 GCA_031254555.1 Oscillospiraceae bacterium
GTCACCTTTTATCATGGCTTTATTGCTTATTATCTTTATCTCGTTTACCGCGGCAAATGCATTTGTCCTTATTATCTGAGACATCGGAGGCTGACCCGCGCCGATCTCCACAACGTCAGTAAGAGGAAACGCCCTTCCAGAATTGCCTATGACGCTGCTTAACTCGATATTTTTTTGCAATGTTTGTATACCCGCGCCCTGGGCATTGCTCATTATGTCTTGTGTGTGTTTGGCCACCACTTTTATTGATAAGCTGACAGCTCCGTGTATATCCAGTCTTCTGGGACTGACGGCCCTGCAGTTTATATATTCCGTTTTTGCCCTGACATAGACACACGGGTTGGTATCCAGACCCTTTTCATCTACAAATTTTGAAAACGGTATACTCTGCTCATAGCAGTGTACTTTGCCGTTTTCAGTGACATAAATTGCCCTCAGTAATGTAGAGCCGTCCACTGTTATTCTGTCTCCGGCTGTTTGAGACGCCGTTATTCTGGGCGTCATAGTACATTTTAATATACGAAGTATATCCGGACAGTAATCCGGAAGCGTTACATCACTGTCAACAGCTTGCTCCACCATGCCCTCATATATCGTTTTATTTATGCACACAGCTTCCTTTAATATCTTTAGTTCCATACCGCCGCATCTCCTTTTGCAAATTGCTGTCTATCAATCTATATTCCTGCCCTGTCCTTTTTATGATTAAAAATTTTGGCTGGTATGCATATAATATAAAATAAAAAAGCGTCTATACATAAAAAATAAAGAGCCGCTTTTCGCCGCCCTTTATTTTATGTAGTCAATATTAATTCTCTTCCTTTTTTATCCCAAAAATAAACCTTAAGATACTTCTAACAGCTTTGGGACTTCTAACTACTACAATCTTCATATAATATCCTCCCAGTTTTAAACTATTATCAGTATACGCCGTTACACAAAATGTGTGAAAAACAAGAAGATTCCATAGAGCATATCATCAAAACAACTGATTAAAAAATAAAAAGGAGCTTTTACAGCTCCCACTTTTTAATATTTTTTACTTCGCTGTACATGAGTTTATAACTTTCATATCTTGATTCGCTTATCTCTCCGTCTTTTACGGCTTTTATTATACGGCACCCTTTGTCGTTTATATGAGCGCATGATGTAAACAGGCACTTGCCTAAAAACCTTTCAAACTCTGGAAAACAATACTGCAGTTCATCTTTTAAAATTATTCCGTTTCTTTCAAACTCTAAGGAGCCAAATCCCGGAGTGTCCGCTATATACCCCGCCCCCGACTTAAAAAGCTGTGTTTCCCTTGTTGTGTGCCTGCCCCTGCAAAGTTTTGCGCTGATTTCCCCTGTTAAAAGGTCAAGATCTTTGTCTATACAGTTAAGTATGGTCGATTTGCCAACACCGGAATTTCCGGTAATAGCGCTGATATTTTTGTTTAGTACAGCCTTTATTTGGTCAATCCCCTGGTTTGTTTTTGCCGAGGAGGCAATTGTTGTAATCTTTGCTGATTTATATACTTTTGTAAGCTCGCTTACATCATCTAAATCTGACTTATTTATGACTATTACAGGTTCAATATTCATGCTGCAGGCTATTGCGGTAAGTTTATCTATAACAAGGGTACTTGGTGCAGGGTCGCATATAGACGCAACTATAATCAACTGATCCAGATTTGCTATCGGCGGCCGTTTTAAATAGTTCTTTCTTGGCATTATCTCATCTATGGTATTTTCAGCGTCTGAGTTTACCGTGATCTTTACATAATCGCCCACAAGAGGGGTGATCTTTTCTTTTCTAAAAACCCCTCTTGCCTTACACTCATATATCTCACCGGCGGCTTCCACATAATAGAAGCCGCCGATACCTTTAATGATCAATCCATCAAACTGCATATCAGTTACCAAATCCTCTGCCTACCGTTATAGTTATGCGGTCATTTGGTTTTCTTGAAGCCGGGTTTTGAGGACTTTGAGATATAACCTTACCCTCATTGTCAGCCGATGATACAATTCTGCTGACAGTCACGTTGGTAAATCCTGCGGCTTTAAGTGCTGCCAGTGCGTCTTTCTCTGACATTCTTTCCACATTAGGCACTTCTCTGGATGTAGATGCGCTGTAATCATAAGTTTTTATATTGCGGATCACAGCAGGACTCTTGGTAAAGTCAACAATGCACTCATACACTTTGATTTTTTCTATATAAACTGTAACTGAATTATTGCTTCCTGTTCCCGATAATGTGAAAGAATAAGAAGATCCGCCCAAAAGTACGTTCTTGCTGTTTACAAGTTCATTGTTCATATACACCTGAAACAGTCCGTTGTTGTTGCCGTCGCTCGGCAAGGTCAGCGAAATTGTAGCTGTCCCTACGCTGGGGTTGCCAGAGCTTATTACAAGGTCTATACTGGTTCCCTTAGTTACCTTTTGAGGATTGTCGACGCTCTGGCTTATAACCACGCCTTTTTCCAGGCTGCTGTCCTGCTCTGTTATTTTACCTACCTTAAGATCTACGCTCTCAAGAAATTCTTTTGCCTCCGCCTGTTTTGTGCCGACCACATTCGGCACTGTAACAAGATTTTCATTGACGTCAGTTGAAACGATAAGGGTGATCGTTTCAGTCACATTTGCCGATTGTCCCTCTGCCGGTGTACTTCTTATAACCACTCCGGGTTCCATATTTTCATCATATTGCTCAATGGTCTTAATATTTGTAAACCCTTCTGCGCTTAGGCGCTGTTTGGCAACGCCTAAATCAAGGCCGTATATCATTGGGATTGTCTTTGTTGTACCCTCCGTAACCACTTCAAGCTTAATCGTGCTGCCCACTCGGATTTTAGCGCCCGCATACGGGCTTTGCTTTGAAACCTGACCTGCCTTGTAGCTTGTGCTGCTTACATAGGTCACATCAAACTCAAAGTCGTCATACTCCGTATTATCTTTAATTTCATCCTCGTAATACATTCCCAAAAAGTCCGGCACCGGAATCTTTTCTGCCGTGAATATATCGGTGAAGAAATAAAGCACCCCTATGACAATAAAGAGAACTACGACAAGTGCCGATAAAATACCCACTAAAATAGGCACTGTCTTTTTGCGGTCCTCCTCTTCATCTTTTTCGTCTGTGCTTTCAATATCAGCGGCAGTGTTTACAGCTCCCGAAGCAAAAACGGGACCTGTATTGCTCAAAAATTTTGTCGGCTGTTTATCCACAAAAAATGCATAGTTAAACTTTATGGACGGATTTCTTTTAAATTCATCCAGGTCAAGCAGCATCTCCGCCGCCGACTGATAGCGGTCCTTTGTGTTTTTTTGCATTGCCCTCATGGTTATCTGCTCTAGTCCTAATGGTATGCTTGCATTTATTTCACGCGGGTTTTTCGCCTCTGCCTGAAGCTGCATGATAGCAACTGAAACTGCGCTGTCAGACTCAAAAGGAAGAGTACCCGTTATCATCTCATATAAAACTACGCCGACAGAATAAATATCTGCCTTGTCGTCTGTTATCTCGCCCCTTGCCTGTTCAGGGCTTATATAGTGCACTGAACCTATGGCGCTTTCTGTCATCGTGCGCGTGTCTCCTCGGCTAAAACGTGCAATTCCAAAGTCGGTTACTTTGATGTTCCCGTTTTGAAGCAACATTATGTTCTGAGGTTTAATATCTCTATGAACTATGCCTTTGTCATGGGCATGCTGAAGCGCGCGCAAAAAAAAAAAAAAAAAATGCACGGCCTCTTTCCAGTTAATTATTTTTTGCTGTTCGATATACTCTTTGAGAGTTATCCCCTCTATATGCTCCATAACGATATACTGCAATTTATCGCCGAAGCTTACGTCATAAACTTTTACTATATTAGGATGCGAGAGCACCGCTATGGCCTTTGATTCATTTTTAAAACGGCGCCTGAACTCCTCGTTTGCCAAAAACTCTTCTTTTAGAATTTTTACTGCAACTATACGGTCATCTATATTATCATAGGCCTTATATACAACAGCCATTCCGCCGACTCCGATTATTTCCTGTATCTCATATCGGCCATCAAGCCTTTTCCCAACATAGCTATCCATGCTTACACTCTCCCTTAAAAGTTTTACAGGGTGTTATTAATATGCAATTACAACTACCGTTATATTGTCTCCGCCGCCGGCGTCGTTTGCAAGATTAACAAGATTATCTGCAAATTCATAGTATTTCTTTTCACTTGTGATTTTTTTTATATCATCAGGGTCGACAAAATTTGTAAGTCCGTCTGTGCAGATTAAAAGAACGTCCCTCTTACCCATATCATATTCACAAAAGTCAACTCTTATTTCTTCATCTACTCCCAATGCCCTTGTAATCAAGTTTTTACTGGGATGAATTTTTGCTTCCTCCTGCGTGAGCTCGCCGGTTTCAACCATAGCCTGAACAACCGAATGGTCTTTTGTAATTTGCGTTATCCCCTCGCTTGTTATCA
>JAIRUF010000104.1 GCA_031254555.1 Oscillospiraceae bacterium
GCTCCTAGTCAGATAGCACAGGCTATAGAACAGATGAGTGATAGTAACGCGTCAGATGTAATTATTATAGGACGCGGAGGCGGTTCTGCAGAGGATTTATGTGCTTTTAACGATGAGGAAGTCGCACGAGCTGTATTCAATTGCAGAACACCAATAATTTCAGCTGTAGGGCATGAGACGGATTACACTATATGTGATTTTACGGCGGATCTCAGAGCGCCTACGCCTTCGGCGGCGGCAGAGCTTGCAGTGCCTGACAAGTCAGAGCTTAAAAATAGAATAGACTCTAGCATAAGCCTTATTTATACATCAGTTTTTGAAAAAGTATATACGCAAAAAAATATAACAAAATTGATAACCTCAAGTCTTAATACAGAGATTCCTAAAAAATTAATTAATTTTAGGAGAATTGTTTTAGATGAACATATTAAAACTATAATGGATAGTGAAGTGTTATCGATAAGAGAAAAAAGGCACAACCTTGGTAGTTTGTCCGGCAAGCTTGATGCAATGAGTCCATTTAAGGTTATGGCAAGAGGTTATAGTATTACAACAAATATGAATGGAACACTTATAAATAGTATAGATAATATTGACATAGATGATAAAATATGTATACAATTATTAAATGGAAAAATTAATTGTGTAGTAGATGGTATTGAAAGGCTGAATAAATAATGAAAAAAAATGTAAGCTATGAAAAAGCAATGGAAAGACTTGAAGAAATCGTAGGTCTTCTTGAAGACGGATCGCTGCCGCTTGATAAATCTTTGGGGTTGTTTGAAGAGGCGTCGCAGCTGTCGGCTTATTGCAATAAATGTTTAGATGAGGCGGAGCTTAAAATAACTCAGTTTAATTCTTCTGTCAATGCAGTGAATGAGGAGGAATTTGATGCTTGATGACTTTAGGACAGTTTATGAAAAGGATCTGGCGTTGATTGAAAAAGCCATACGGGAGTATTTTAAGGAATCCGCTGACGATGAGGACTATAAGGTAACGGCGCAGGCCATGCGCTACAGCGCTGAAAACGGAGGAAAGCGGATTCGGCCTGTGTTGGTTTTGGAGTTTTGTAAAGCGTGCGGGGGAGATATCTCAATAGCTTTACCGTTTGCGTGTGCAATAGAAATGATTCACACATATTCCCTCATACATGATGACCTTCCCTGCATGGATAATGACGATATGAGGCGCGGCAAACCTTCATGCCATGTTGCATTTGGCGAGGAATACGCGCTTTTAGCGGGTGACGCGTTGTTGACACTTGCATTTTCGGTGTTGGTATCAGGAAAGGCTGATGCGTCGACGGCCGTTAAAGCGGTAAGGGAAGTGTCAAAAAGATCTGGTATTGAGGGTATGGTAGCAGGACAGACGATGGATCTTTTAAACGAGGATAAAAAAATTGACATAGAGGTGCTGCAAAAGATACATTTGCTAAAAACAGGAGCACTTATAGAATGCTGCGCAGTTCTTGGGTGTATAGCCGCAAATGCAAATGACGATCAGATAAAAGCCGCCAGGAGATATGGTAAGAATCTGGGACTTGCCTTTCAGATTATAGATGATATACTGGACGTTGAGGGCAACAGTGAGAATATGGGCAAACAAGTTGGCAGTGACGCAAGCAATAATAAATCAACATATGTAACGCTTTTAGGTATCGGTTCTGCCCGTATGCTTGCTGATAAATATACAAATGAAGCTATTGACAGCGTTGAGATTTTTGATGTCAATGGAAATTTTTTAAAAGATCTTGCTGAAAATATGAAAAATAGAGATAGATAAGGGGTTGTTTATCACTTATGAACAGTATTTTAAAAAAAGTTAAGTCTCCCGATGATTTAAAAAAACTAAAAGACTATGAACTGACAATACTTGCAGATGAGATAAGAAAAGTTTTAATAGATACAGTATCTGAAAACGGCGGACACCTTTCACCAAATCTAGGTGTTGTGGAGCTTACTATTGCTATGCATAAGGTGTTTAACTCACCCAAGGATCAATTTGTGTGGGATGTGGGGCATCAGGTCTACACGCATAAGCTGATTACAGGGCGGCAGGATGATTTTTGCAAACTGCGTATGGAGGACGGACTGTCCGGATTTCCTAACCCTAATGAAAGTGAACATGATATATTTTTTCAAGGTCACAGCAGTGCGTCTATTTCGTCGGCCTTTGGGTTGTCCATGGCGAAAAAGCTGTTAAACGATCCCAATTATACCGTGGCGGTGATAGGAGACGGAGCACTTACAGGAGGGCTTGCGTTTGAGGGTCTTAACAATGCGGGAAGAAGTAAAAATGCAAAGTTGATAATTATACTCAACGACAATGATATGTCTATATCTAAAAACGTTGGGTCCATTGCCAAATATCTTGCGGCAATAAGAACAAAGCCCCAATATTACGCAATTAAATCCAATATAGAGGACAGTGTGATGAACATCCCTAAAGGCGGGGAAATGCTCTATGAAAAAATATCAAAAGCCAAAAAAGCACTTAAAAACTACATGTATGAAAGCACTCTTTTTGAATATATGGGATTTAGATATTTAGGTCCTATAGACGGGCATGACATCAGTGCCGTTTGTGATGCTCTTGAGGGAGCAAAGTCACTCGAGTGTCCTGTGCTGCTTCACGTTAAAACGATAAAGGGTAAAGGATATGATTTTGCTGAAAAACTACCGACGCAGTTTCATGGCACCCCTAAATTTGACATAGAAACAGGTGAACCTATATCCGGCGCCAACAGCTTTTCATCTAAGTTTGGAAAATATCTTTGTAAACATGCTGAAGATGATAAAAGAATTTGCGCTATAACGGCGGCAATGTCTTTTGGAACCGGGCTGGAGACATTTAAAGAAAATTATAAACCGCGATTTTTTGATGTGGGTCTTGCGGAGGAGCATGCGGTTACGTTTGCTTCTGGCCTCGCAAAAAATGGTATGCTGCCTGTGTTTGCTGTTTACTCAACATTTTTGCAGAGATGTTATGATCAGTTGGTTCATGATGCCGCCCTTCAAAATCAAAAGCTGGTTTTGGCAATTGACAGGGCAGGATTTGTAGGCGATGACGGGGAGACGCATCAGGGTATATTGGATGTGGCATTTTTAAATTCCATTCCCGGAATCAGAGTGTATTCTCCATCTTCATTTAATGAGTTGGAAATGAATTTAAACAGAGCGCTGTATGAAGACCCCGGAGTTGTTGCGGTAAGATACCCTCGCGGAAATGAGGGTGAATTCCCTGTGGACTATAAGTGTGTTGACGAACCGTTTACCATGTATGGCGATGAGGGGGCTAAAAATGTTATTGTAACTTATGGGCGTCTGTTTTCAGAGGCTATAAAGGCTATGGAAAAGCTTCAAAAGAAAGGTATAAACGTAAAAATTCTAAAGTTAAACAGGGTGAAACCAATTGATATAAATGCTGTTAAATCCGTCTTAAATGATGAATCTATCTTCTTCTTTGAGGAGGGTGTAAGAAGTGGCGGAGCGGGTGAGAGCTTTGCATTAAAACTTTTAGAAAATGGTTTTAAGGGACAGTATAAGCTTAGAGCTGTGGAGGACAAGTTTGTAGAGTCCGCGTCAATGCCTACACTCTTGAAAAAATATAAGTTCGACAGTGAAGGCATGGTCGATCTGATAGCGGGGAGCACAAAAACTTGACGGTAAAAAAGAGGCTTGATATAGCCCTGTTTGAAGGCGGACATACAAACAGCAGAGAAAAGGCGAAGGCGCTTATCATGGCAGGACAGGTTTATGTAAACGGTCAAAAGGAGTCAAAATCCGGAGCCTTTGTAAGACCGGATGATAAAATAGAGGTAAAAGGTGAAAAGCTCCCGTTTGTTAGCCGCGGAGGATTAAAGCTTCAAAGAGCTATACAAAACTTTAATATAAATCTTAAGGACTGCGTTTGCCTGGATATCGGCGCGTCAACCGGCGGGTTTACAGATTGCATGCTGCAAAACAATGCGGTTCGCGTGTATGCAGTTGATGTGGGATACGGCCAGCTTGCCTGGAAATTGAGAACAGACCGGCGTGTAATAAGCCTTGAGAGGACCAATTTTCGCTATATAACCAAAGAGCAGTTACCGGAAGAAATAGACTTTGCCAGTATTGATGTATCTTTTATTTCACTTAAAATAATTTTACCCGTATTGTTTGACCGGTTAAAAACTTGCGGGTATGCAGTAGCGTTAATAAAACCACAGTTTGAGGCGGGCCGTGAACATGTAGGCAAAAACGGCGTAGTAAGGGACCGTGCAATACATATCAGCGTGATAAAAAACACTTTGGAGTTTACACTTAAAAGCGGATTTGATATATTGGGGTTAGACTACTCTCCCATAAAAGGTCCTTGCGGCAATATAGAATACCTTATGTTTTTAAAAAAATCTGAGGAACCCAATATATGCGGTAATGTAGATGTTGAACATGTAGTCATGCTTTCGCACGAAAGTCTAAACGATGGTGAAAAAGAATGAAAATAGCTATAATTCCCAACTTGACAAGAGAAAAAGCAGCAGAGATCACAGTAAACATATCAAAAGAACTTGATTTGCTGAATGTGCAGTATTGTTTGCCGCAAATGGGAAACAGTCCGTTTGACTCTCTTAAAAATGTCCAATACATGTACATGGCTGATATGCTCCAGTGGTGTGACGTTGTAATTGCCGTGGGAGGGGACGGCTCTTTTTTAAATGCCGCTAAAAAGGCAGTGTGCTACAACAAGCCGATTTTGTGTATAAATGCCGGCCGCCTTGCTTTTATGGCAGGACTTGAAAGCAATGAACTAATACTGCTTAAAAGCATAATCAACGGCGAATATAAGATGGACAGGCGCATGATGCTTGATGTAAAAATACAAAGGGAAGATGAAATTATATATGATGATTTCTGTATCAACGACGTTGTGATCTCAAGAGGTTCCAAGCTGCGTATGACAGATATAAACGTAGACTGTGACGGTAAGCGCATAAACACATACAGGGGAGATGGCATAATAGTGGCAACACCAACCGGTTCGACAGCGTATTCGCTGACAGCGGGCGGACCTGTTATGAACCCATCTATCGAGAGTATGGTGATGACGCCAATATGCACGCAGTCACTATTTGCGAGGTCAATAGTTTTTGACAGTAAAAATATCATATCGATGTATGCCAATAATGACTCAAGGAACAGTGATTTATTTTTATCACTTGACGGTGATGAAAGCATAAATATCGCCAAAGGTGAAAAGATCTTTGTCAAAAAATCGGATAGATACGCGGATTTTATACGTCTTAAAACGGATGAATTTTTTGATGTTTTGCATACAAAACTGGCAGACAGGAGGGTATAGAATTGAATATAAGACGTAAAAGGCAAGATCTTATATTAGAGATAATAAATGGAGAAAGTATCTATACTCAGGAAGAGCTGCTGGCAAGGCTTAGAGACAAGGGGTTTGAGGTTACTCAGGCGACAATATCGCGTGATATCAAAGAGCTTAGACTTGTTAAAAAGGCAGGGCCCCAAGGAAAGTCTATGTATTCTCATGGCAATGAATTGAGTTCGGACTATTTTCACAGATATCATTCAATTTTTTCCGATACAGTTTTATCTATAGATTTCGGGATGAATACCTGCGTTATAAAATGCCATGCCGGAATGGCGCAAGCAGCGTGCGCCGCTTTGGATTCGATGCGGCTGGAAGGTGTTTTGGGCACTCTAGCGGGGGATGATACGATATTTGTTTTGTGCAAAACTACGCAGTCTGCCGAGCAGCTTAAAGAAACTATTGAAAAGATGATAAATGTTTGACAAATAATTTGTATTAGGGAGATGTAAAAACTTGCTTGCCAATCTTAAAATTGAGAGTATAGCTATAATTGAAAGCGCGTCGATAGACTTTATGGCCGGGCTCAATGTAATGAGCGGTGAGACAGGGGCGGGCAAATCAATAATAATTGACTCTATCAACGCGGTTTTGGGGCACAGAACGTCCAAAGAGCTTGTAAGAACGGGTGAGAACAACGCAAAAGTCAGTGCACTTTTTTTGGATGTCGATGACTGCGTTTTGTCAAAACTAAAGGAGCTTGACATCCTAGCAGAGGATGACGGCTCAGTCGTTATAAGCCGCTCAATTGGAGCAGACGGAAAAAATATATGTAAAATAAACGGGTGCCCGGTAACTGTGGGTATGCTTAAGGGTGTGGGCAAAGATCTTATAAATATACATGGCCAGCATGATAACCAGGCACTTTTAAACTCTGAGAATCACTGTGACTTTATTGATTTGATAGCAAGGCATGATGATTTGTTGTGTGAGTACAAGCAGGCGTATCATAAGATAAAGGAACTTGAAACTGAAATAAATATGCTTAACATAGACGAGCTGGAAAAAGTGAGGAAGACTGATCTGTTAAAACATCAGATAAATGAGCTTGAGCTTGCCGATATAAGGGTGGGTCAAAGAGAAGAGCTGCAGTCTCAAAGGGAGATATATCAAAACTCGGAAAAGATTATGGAGTCATTGCAGGCGGCATATCTAGCCCTAAACGGCGGAGATGATTTAATAGGAGCGGCCGGGCTTGCATCCCTGTGCGCTGAAAATTTAGAGAATGCGGCACGCTATGTTCCCAAGCTCAATAAGCAATCGCAGGACATACGCACAATTACATATGACCTGAATGAACATGTTGCTGACATACGGGATCTTATATTAGATTTTGAGTATGACAAGGGTGAGATTGAACAAACAGAGCTAAGGCTGGATATGCTGTACAGGCTGTCTTTAAAATACGGCGGCAGTGAAGAAGAAATGCTTGATTATTTAAAAAAATCTAAAGCGGAGCTTGACGGTATAATGTTTAGTGATCAGCGTCTAAGCAAATTAAAATCTCAGCTTATAATCGCCAATGAGAACGGGCAGGAACTTGCGGACAGACTTTCCGGTTCAAGGCGGGAAACAGGGGAAATTTTTGCACAAAAGGTAAAGCAGGAACTTGTGTTTTTGAACATGCCCGCAATAGAATTTGTCGTAAAGCAGAGCACGTGCCGGTTAAATGAAGGCGGTCAAGATGAAATAGAGTTTCTAATTTCGGCAAATATTGGGGAGCCGCCTAAACCTCTTTCAAAGATAGCGTCGGGAGGGGAACTTTCAAGGATAATGCTCTCCATAAAAAATGTTGTGTCATCAAGGGATGGAACGGGCACTTTGATCTTTGATGAGATAGACACGGGAGTGAGCGGAAGGGCGGCTCAAAAAATAGCCCAAAAGCTGTATCAGGTATCAAGGGGCAGGCAGGTGATATGCGTTACTCACAGCGCTCAAATAGCGGCTTACGCAGACAACCATCTTCTTATTTCAAAAGACGTTCAGGGCAGCAGAACATATACGAAAGTAGAACCGCTTAATATAGAGCAGCGCAAGGAAGAACTCGCACGGATTATGGCGGGAGGTACAATTACAAGGATACAGCTGGAAAATGCGCAGGAGATGTTAAGTTCAGCAAAAATCATACAGGAGGACTTAAAGCAGTGAGTGTATTTAAAGAACTTAAAGATAGAGGGCTTATAGCCCAGATGACCAATGAAGAGAACATAGCAGAGGTATTAAACAACAGCAAAATCAAGTTTTATATAGGGTTTGATCCAACGGCGGACAGCCTTCATGTCGGACATTTTGTGCAGGTTATGGTAATGGCGCATATGCAAAGAGCTGGCCATACACCAATAGCGCTGTTTGGCGGCGGAACAGGTATGATAGGCGATCCGTCAGGCAAGACAGATATGAGAAAAATGCTGACGCGGGAGGAAATTGACCATAATATAGGGTGCTTTAAAAAGCAGATGTCAAGGCTTATTGACTTTGACGACGGCAAAGCTATAATGGTCAATAACGCAGATTGGCTTTTAGACCTCAATTATATTGAATTTTTAAGGGATATAGGAGTTCATTTTTCAATCAATAGGATGCTTTCGTTTGAATGCTATAAACAGAGGCTGGAGAAGGGGCTTTCATTTTTTGAATTAAATTACATGCTTATGCAAAGCTTCGACTTCCTTGTTTTAAACAGGGAGTATGGCTGTACTCTTGAGATGGGCGGGGACGATCAGTGGAGCAATATTATCGGCGGAGTCGAGCTTGTAAGGAAGAAAGAGAACAAAGAAGTGTATGGAATGACCTTTAAGCTCCTGCAAACAAGCGACGGCCGGAAGATGGGCAAAACAGAAAAAGGCGCTGTATGGCTTGACGAAACCAAAACGTCACCTTATGAATTTTATCAGTACTGGAGAAATGTTGATGACGCTGATGTTATAAACTGCATTAAAATGCTTACATTTATACCTATAGATGAGATCAAGGAATATGAAAAACTGAGCGGCAGCCAGCTAAATAAGGTAAAAGAGATATTGGCGTTTGAGGTTACCAAACTCATTCACGGTGAGCAAGAGGCTATAAAGGCTCAAAGTACGGCAAGAGAGTTATTTGGCATTGGCAACATGCAGGACAGCGAAAACATGCCGGCAACTAAACTTGACCTCTCGGACTTTACGAACGGGTCAAT
>JAIRUF010000140.1 GCA_031254555.1 Oscillospiraceae bacterium
GCAGCGGCAGTTGCAGTGGCGGCACCGGCAGAAGGCGGCGGCGCAGGCGCAGCCGAGGAGAAAACAGAGTTTGACGTTATCTTAGCGGAAGTCGGCGCAGAGAAGATCAAGGTTATTAAGGCTGTTCGTGAGATCACAGGGTTAGGCCTTGCAGACGCAAAAGCTGTCGTTGACGGAGCGCCTAAGCCTGTCAAGGAAGGCATTTCCAAAGATGACGCTCAGGCGGCAAAAGAGAAGCTCGAGGCTGCAGGAGCTAAAGTTGAGGTAAAATAATCATTGCAGTTATAAGTCCTGTCTTGTTTGGCAGGACTTTTTTTGTTTTAAAGGCAAGTATTATATAGCCGTACGTCAGAGCCTTTACAATAAAGTTTTAATAAATTATAATGTACAGTAATAGATTTAAGCTATATTTGTGCAGGAGGTGGGGGCGTTGGCAAAAAGAACACTTCATCTGCCCGGACTTAGAAATATAAAGACAGTGCTTGCTGTTTTGTCATGCCTTTTATTTTATATGCTTCTTGAATTTTTTAGCGGCTATTTGCAGGGCGCGGTATCTAATTTTGCTAAAACAATCTACTTTATACTCAACAGGAATGAGCCGTTGTTTGCGTGTGTAGCTGCTATTGTTGCCATGCAAAGCACAATAGAAGATTCGTGGGAGCGAGGGACAAGCCGAATTATCGGAACATTTATCGGAGGAGTACTGGGGCTTTTGCTTATATACGCGGGCAATGCCGTGACGGTGGCTGACTTATCAGTTATAATAATACCTATAGGAGTATTTATAGCCATATATATATCCAATATAATAGGCAGGTCAAATGCCGCAGCTTTTGCGGCCATAAACCTTGTAATAATTTTGATCACAACGGGCAAAACAACGGATCCGGCACATGTTTTAGCGCTTAACAGAACCATTGACACCGCAATAGGCGTTTTAATTTCTATGGTGGTAAACTTTGGTATAAGAAGGCCCAAAAGGCCAGAAAAGAAAACTCGGCAAGATTGAAGTAATTTAGAGTTTTGGGATAGCTTTTATATAAAAGAACTTGAGGAGAGATTGACTTGACTGAAAACGAAAAACTTGCCGAGCTTTTATTCGGAGACGTTAAAGCGTCGGCGCAGGATATGGAGGACAGGTATCCGCAGCGTGATCTTCCGGCCGGCGCAAAGGTGACAAGGTTTGCCCCAAGCCCAACCGGATTTTTGCACATTGGCGGGTTGTTTGCGGCCATGACAGCAAAACTGGCCTCAGATAAAAGCGGCGGAGCATTTTATATAAGAATAGAGGATACAGATAAAAAGCGCGAAATAAAAGACGGCGTCAGCGAGTTGCTAAAAGGACTTGGATCATTTGGAATAACTTCAAGTGAAGGGGTAATAAGCTATGATTGCGAAAAGGGAATTTACGGTCCTTATCAGCAAAGCAAAAGGCGAGATATCTATCAGGTTTTTGCAAAACAGCTTGTAAGCAGTGGACTTGCATATCCTTGCTTTTGCACACCGGACGAGTTGTCAAACCTTCGCGCTGAGCAGGAAAGTGCAGGGGTAAACAAAGGATATTACGGCCAGTATGCCAAGTGCAGGGAGCTCAGTTTACAGCAGATAGAAAAAAACTTAAAGGCAGAAAAACCATACACCTTGAGGCTTCGATCTTTGGGTGACGAGAGCAAAAAGATAGTTTTTGAAGATTTGATAAAGGGCAGAATTGAGATGCCGGAAAATATTCAAGACATAGTCCTGCTAAAGGCAGACGGCATACCCACTTATCATTTTGCGCATGTGGTGGACGACCATTTGATGAGGTCCACGCTTATAGTGAGAGGTGACGAGTGGATATCGTCAGTGCCCGTGCATATACAGTTGTTTGGCTGCTGCGGCTTTAAGGTGCCAAAGTACGCTCATATAGCTCCTATTATGAAAGAGGAAAACGGCGGCAAAAGGAAGCTGAGTAAGCGCAAGGATCCTGAAGCCTCGGTGAGCTATTATTTGGAGAAAGGCTATCCGAAAGAAAGTGTTACAGAATATCTGCTGACCCTTGCAAACTCAAATTTTGAGCAGTGGCGCACCGCAAATTTAAATGAGGACATTGATAAGTTCCCGTTTAATCTAAAAAAAATGAGTGCCAGCGGAGCGCTGTTCGATTTAAATAAACTAGAGGATGTAAGCAAAAATGTAATATCCAAGTTCAGTGCGGATGAAGTGCTTTTTAAGGTGCTGTCTTGGGCGCGGGAAAACGACGGGGAGCTGTTCTCCCTGCTCGATGAAAACAAGGATTACGCCAAGTCAATTTTCAGTATAGACAGGGGAGGCAAAAAGCCCAGAAAAGATATTGCAAAATGGAACGAAGTAAAAAGATATCTGGAGTATTTTTACGATGAACTCTATAACGAGTCATATGAACTGCCGGAAAACATAGGTAAAAATGAGGCGGCCCGGATAATAAAAAAATATTTAGAGGTTTACAGCCACGGCGGCGGTAAAGAAGAGTGGTTTGACAAAATCAAGGATATCTGCTTGCCGCTTGGTTACACTCCAAACATAAAGGAATACAAAGAGAGTCCGCATTTGTTTAAAGGTCATGTCGGCGATGTCTCGTCAGTAATAAGGATAGCGGTCACATCTCGTAAAAACACCCCTGACTTACACGCGATTATGACCCTTTTGGGCGAGGATAAAGTGACGGGAAGGCTTAAAAAGGCAATAGACTATTTTAAGGAGGAAATTTAATGGATGAGATAATAAACGCTCCGTCAAATTTTATCCACGACTCTATAGATAAGGATCTGAGCGGCTGTGTATATTCACATGTGCAGACAAGATTCCCGCCGGAGCCCAACGGATATCTTCACATAGGTCATGCCAAGGCCATATGCATAAACTTTACGGCTGCCCAAAAGTATGAGGGAATATGCAATTTGAGGTTTGACGATACAAACCCGGGAAAAGAAGACGTCGAATATGTAAACAGCATAGAAGAGGATATAAAGTGGCTTGGGTTTAATTATGAAAACGTCTATAATGCTTCGGGGTATTTTGACTTCATATTCCAGTGCGCTTTAAATCTTATACAAAACGGCAAGGCGTATGTCGACGACCTTACAGCTCAAGAGATAAAAGAGTACAGGGGAACGCTTACGTCGCCGGGGAAAAACAGCCCTTACAGAGACAGAAGTATAGAAGAAAACATGGATCTGTT
>JAIRUF010000151.1 GCA_031254555.1 Oscillospiraceae bacterium
GTCTGATATAAGCTTGCCCGTGGTCCCAGTTGCGCAGAGATTATGCCTGCTTAGTATGCCGCAATACGCTATGCAAAACTGCGTCATCAGCTCTTTTTTAACATCATGAGCTATCAATGCTATGTTCATAATATATTTCCCCCTTGTAATCTGCTACCATAATAATAACATTATTTTTTTTATAAATCAATCTGGCATTTGTTGGTTTATATATATTAATCATTATTTATTTAATTTTATTATATAATAATTGCTTCATTCACATAATCCAAATCTGATTTAAGCCGGCAATCCTCCCGCTTTTGCACTCACTGTATATGTATACTACACAAGTTCAATTCATAGTTTAAGACATAATTCCTCGCCCTGGAGTCTCCTTGTTATTCTGCCGACAGCCTTTGATGCCTTTAAATAGTCCGGCGGCTTTTGGCCTTTGTTTATGGCAACTGAAAATTTTTCGTCCTCAAAAACCACGCCGATAAGTCTTGCTCCTGTTTGGTCTATGACAGTATCAACATTTAAAAGGTCGTTCCTTTTAACGCCTTTCTTTTTCAGTCTGTTTATTATAAGCCTTGGCGCGAGCCCCGCTTCATAAATGCCCGCAACAGCAGCGCCTACCCCGCGCGCGCACACATTGTCCGGAGTTGATACGACTATCGCGTCATTGGCCATTGCCAGAGAAAGCTTAAAACCATGGCCTATTCCCGCCGGGGAGTCGATCAGTATAAAATCAAAATCGTTCTCGTACTTTTCAATTAAGTCTATCATGTCCTGCTCCGTCACATCAACACGTTTCTGTGGAGCGGAAAGTAAATACGGCCCGTCACCTTGAGTTAACGCCTTATCAGGGGAGCACGCTCCGCTTATGACGTCATACCAATTGTAAACTGTCTGGTTCAGCGAGAGCATTATATCCAAACTTACAAGCCCCATATAACAGTCTACAAGCAATACTTTATGTCCTTTTTCGCAAAGAGACTGCCCTATTGCGGACACCAAAGTGGACTTGCCCACCCCGCCCTTTCCGGATGTGAATGCTATTTTTTTTACCCCTGCTGTATCCATAGAACCACACCTCAAAAAATAAAGCTTTATGACAGTAACTGATTAAATCCCTGAGCCTCTTTTATGCCTTTGTTTGAAAAGTAATAATCATATATATCGGCGGCAACGACTGCCGTCAGGCTGCCGGCGTCAGCTGTTTCAACAACAACCGCAAGGGCGATCTCCGGTTTTTCATACGGGGCAAATGAGATCAAAAATCCATTGTTGCCCTCTATTATTCTGCCATTAATTACTTTTTTAACCTCTGATGTACCCGTTTTTGCCGCTGCCGTTATGGGGAGTTTGGCAAACGCCCGCGCGCAGAATCCTATTGTCCCCACACGCTTCATTCCCTCTTTAACAAGGGCCAGCGTCTTCTCTGACACTCCGGTATCAACAATCATTTCAGGAGTTTTTTCAAGTATAGTCTTACTGTAGTCACTGCTTCTTACAGACTTTATAAAATGAGGCATAAGCCTTTTGCCCCCGTTTGCTATAGTTGCGACATAGTTTGCAAGCTGCAGCGGTGTGAAAAGATTGTCCGACTGACCGATAGCGGCCTGAACCGTGTCACCCGGATACCAGGTTCCGCCTATTGACTCCCTGTATTCCTTGCTTGCAAGAAGTCCCGACGCCTCCGGCAATTCCACGCCTGTTGCCTGCCCCAGGCCAAACATGGCCCCGTACTCATTTATTTTTTCTATCCCAAGCTTTCTGCCCGTCTCATAAAAAAATATGTTGCACGACTTATCGATGGCCGAAACCACGTCAACACTTCTGTGATGGCCCTGGCATATAAAGGTCGTATCCTTAAAGAAATTATATCTCCCGGTGCAGTGAACATGTGTTGACGAATTTATCGTATTGGTCTCAAGTCCCGCCGTCGCAACCAGTGGTTTAAAGGTTGATCCCGGTTCATATGTGCTCATCAGCGCCCTGTTCCAAAGCGGAGAGTTGTTTTTGGGGTCAGACAGCTCTTTATAATTTTCCTTATATGTCGAAATGTCATAGGACGGATACGTGGCGCAGGCCAATATTTCGCCCGTGTCCACCTTTAAGACGACCACAGACGCGGCACAGGGCAGCCTTGTCCTCACCTGCAGGGTATCCACCCTGTTTTTAAGCGCGTCCTGAGCTACCTTTTGCAATTTTTTATCCAGCGTTAAGACGACTGTATCCCCCTGCTTCGGCTCAACGGAGTAGAACTCTTCTATATTGTCGTTAGTATCCGTTACAATGGTTTTAACTCCCCTGCTTCCCCGCAGGTAATTTTCCATAACATCCTCTATTCCAAATTCACCTATGCTGTCCGTCAGCTTATAGGCGTTTCGCTCAAGGTCTGCTATCTCGCGGCTGCTAGCGCCCTTGGCCTCGGCCTTTTTTATAGCTTCTTTCAGCTTGTCTTTTTCACTGCTATATTTCCCCGCATTTATGGGAGCGGTCCTTCCGACTATATGCGGAGCCCAGGTTCCGTCGTCATACATACGGTAAGCTTCGACAGCCACTTCTACTCCCCTGTAAAAGTGGCTGTTTTCCATAACCTTTGAGACCAGCTGTGTTGAAACATCCTGCGCAAAGGTAAATGGATATGACTTGCTGAAATAATTCTTTTTCATATCAGTGCAAATGGAGGCTATCTTCCTTGCGTCCTGCAGTGAATAGTTTTCCAGAGAATACCTTTTTATAAGAGCGTCCATACAGTTTTGTGCCGTTGCATAACTGTTTAAATTAAGCATGTCAGCCGATTTAAGCCACTCTATATCGCTTTCCCTCTCCTGCTCAAAGGCAAGCTTGCCTCCCGAACCTGCGACTATTGGTAAATTGTCGATATACTCTTCCCCGCTGGCCTCAAATAATTTGATAAGGTTGTGTATTATTTCATTCCTGCTTTTCTGATCCTCAGGGAAAAAAGACGCGTTAAACACAACGGCGTTGCCCTGCCTGTTGCTTACAATAGGATTGCCGTTTCGGTCTACAATCTCTCCCCTTGCGGACTGGACAATCACATCATAAGAACTTACAATATTGCCCAAGGTTGTATATTGATCCCGGTCTAAAATCTGAGTTTTAAAAATTGAGATAGAAAAAGCTATAAACACAACAATAATTACTGTGTTCATTATAACCGGATGTGAAAATTTACTGTTGCCTCTCCTTGCCATTTGGAGACCTCTCCCATAAAATAAAGTTGAGTTTGTTTAAAGTTTTTTTGATAAACCGCGCCCGCGGAGGTTTTTTGCGCTCACAGTCAACACATGCTACAAGCGATTGATTTTTTGGGTGACGGGGCGCGTGTCCCTGAGTTTTTTATTAAACGCCCTGATTCCAAAATAAATTACCGGCATAAATAAAATTGAATATAACATACTTGGCAGGTAAAATGTTAAAAACATGATAGCCGAACCCTGTATACCTCTAAACAATAAAAATATAAGCCAATGCAGCACACAGTAAAACAGCAATGACCCAGATGTCAGCAAGAGAGCTGTGACCATATTATTTCTCATTAAATAATACAAAAGCACTCCGCTTACGGCGCTTATAAGCATCAATACCAAGGTATTAAAACCGTCCCCCACAGCCATTGCCGTATCCCACAGCACACCTGCAAATAAACCAAAAAACGCCGTTGATATGTTTTTTTCAAATATTGAGATACAGACGACAACAGGTATGAGCAAAAACGGCCTGGCCCCATAAATTGAGGGCAACAGGTGCGGCGTGTTTTGTAAAAGTGCCGCAACCATTATCAAAATTATAAAAAAGCCTCTTTTTATATACATGTGCCATTTTTCATTTATCTGGAGATTCTTTTTTCTTTGAAGATTTATTTTCTTCCCCATCTGATTAATCCCCCGTAGTTATTATCCCCTTGCCGTCAAACCCGGTTATTATAAGCGCGTTTTCTATCTGGGTTATATCAAAATCCGGCTCAATTAGCGCATAGTATGAAATGTCACGGTCGTCATTTTTTACTTCTTTGACCGTCCCTATAATCAAATCCCGCGGGTAGCTACCGCCTTCTCCTGTTGTGCACACTATTCCGCCGGTTGCTATCTGTGTGTTGCGGTCAAGCCCCATAAGCCTTGTAAGCTGCTTTTTTGAGACTCCGGCTTCAGTGGATACAAACCCCACTTCACGCGATCTTATCTCATAGGCACTTATCTTAACGCTGGGGTCAAAAATGGTTGAAACCACACAATAGGTTGGTCCGACTTTGGTAACTAAACCTATTAACTGACCTCTGCCCGTTATTACGGGATCACTGGGCGATATACCGTCCGTCGAGCCTTTGCTCAGTACAAGGGAGTAAAAATAGTTAGCCGAGTCCCTTCCTATTACCCGCACCGGCTGCACCTTAAAATCTGAGTGCTCTTCATGTATTTTTAGATAATCCTCATATAATTCCACTTTTTGCTTGGACTGCTCATAGTCTATTAGCTGCTTTTGGTAATCTGCCAGCCTTTCATTAAGTTTTTCCATCTCTTCCCTGTCTGTTGAAAAAGAGCTGAAATTGTTTCCTATCTTCCCGATTTGGTTGCCTATAGATGACGCCGCTCTTTGGAACGGTTCAAATATTGTTCCGGCCACAGAGGAAAAAGGCGACGCTCCGTTAGAAGACACCGCCGCCACAATTATTCCTATAATCAAGAGCACAAATAATACTATTATGAACTTAAACCATCTGCTTTTTAAAAATCTTTGCATAATTTACGTCCTCAAACCGCTTCATACCATTTATCTTAAGAAACGGAAACTAAACTATCTCATCCATAGTTTTTGGAGCTTGTAAGACTAAGCATCTCATTCTCAAGGCACAGGCCTGTCCCGTCGACAACACAGTCAAGAGGATTGGCCGCAACATGAACCGGCATATTAGTCTCAGCCGAGATCAGGCGGTCCAGCCCTCTGAGCAGCGCGCCGCCGCCGGAAAGCATAATTCCCTGATCAATAATATCCGACGCCAATTCAGGCGGGGTTTTTTCAAGCGATGACCGAATTGCGTCAAGCACTTGGTTTACACTGTCTGCAAGGGCTTCCCTGATCTCTTCAGAGGTTATCTCAACATTTTTAGGCAGGCCGTCTATTAAGTTCCTTCCCTTTACCTCCATAGCGCCTTCGCCCTCATAAGGATATGCGGACCCTATTTTTATCTTTATATCTTCAGCCGTTCTCTCACCAATAAGCAGATTGTACTTTTTCTTTATA
>JAIRUF010000152.1 GCA_031254555.1 Oscillospiraceae bacterium
CATTTTGGAGACCTTTTTCCTCAGAGAGACTCTCAACAAAGCTCCTAAACATTGTTGCCCGCGGGTCGGACATAGAGTATATGGCATGACCTATACCGTATATCAGGCCCTTTTTATCAAATTTTTCTTTGTTTAGCAAAGCCATAAGATACTTAACTATTTCATCGTCGTCGTTCCAGTCTTTAACGTTTTGTTTTAGATCCTCAAACATCTGGATAACTTTGATATTAGCTCCTCCATGCTTCGGTCCTTTAAGTGAGCCTAACGCCGCCGCTATAGTTGAGTATGTATCTGTGCCGGAAGATGTGACAACATGTGTTGTAAACGAAGAGTTGTTGCCGCCTCCATGCTCTGCGTGCAGTACAAGTGACATGTCAAGAACCCTGGCCTCAAGCTCTGTAAATTTACTGTCAGATCTTAGCATGTGTAAAATATTTTCAGCTATTGAGTAACCGTCGCGCGGTGCGTGGATAAACAGGCTATCTCCTCCGTGGTAATACTTATACGCCTGATAACCATATACCGAAATCATCGGGAATACGGATATTAGCTGCAGTGACTGGCGAAGAACGTTTTCAATCGACGTATCTTCCGCTTTGTCATCATATGCGTAAAGCGTCAGCACACTCCTGGCAAGTGAATTCATCATGTCCTTACTGGGAGCTTTCATTATTATGTCTCTGACAAAACTACTTGGCAGCATCCTGCTGCTCACCATAATTTTCTTAAACTCTTCAAGCTCCTTTTCCGACGGAAGCTTGCCAAAGAGAAGAAGGTATACTGTCTCTTCAAACGCAAATTTCCGGTCGCTTGACCCAGCTATTATATCTTCAATATTATATCCTCTGTAATACAGCTCGCCCTCACCCGGTACGCTTTCACCGTTTACAGTTTTACTGCATATTATCTCAGATATCTCTGTAAGCCCTGTAAGCACGCCCTTTCCGGAAATGTCACGCAGCCCTCTTTTGACATCATATTTAGCGTAAAGCGTTGCGTCTATTTTGCTGTTGTCTATGCAAAGTTTTGCGAGCTTCTCAATTTCTTTAACATTACTGTCCAATTTAAAAGTTGATTCGTTAATCATACTATCTCATACCTCCTTAAATTTTAAAAATTATATTCTAACTGAAACACCTTTATTTTTAAGGTATTTTTTTAGCTCTTTAATTCCTATCTCATTAAAATGGAACAGCGAGGCCGCAAGGACTGCGTCCGCATGTCCCTGTGCAAACGCGTCATAAAAGTCCTCCATTGTGCCGGCGCCCCCTGACGCTATTACAGGAATCCCAACACTGTCAGACACCGCCTTTGTAAGCTGTGTATCATATCCTTGCTTTTGTCCGTCACAGTCCATACTGGTAAGCAAAATCTCGCCAGCTCCCCTATTATAAGCCTCACAGGCCCACTGCACAGCGTCTATCCCCGTGGGAATTCTGCCCCCGTTTAAATAGACCTCCCAACTTGTACCCTTTTTCTTTGCGTCAATAGCACACACAACGCATTGGCTGCCGAACTTTTTTGCAGCGTTGTCAATTAAATCAGGATTTTTAACAGCCGCCGTGTTGACGGACACCTTGTCAGCTCCTGCTCTTAGTATATCAGTAAAGTCATCTAAACTTTTTATCCCTCCGCCTACGGTAAATGGGATAAAGATTGACTTTGCCACTTTACTTACCACATCTATCATAGTACCGCGGCCTTCGTGCGTTGCCGTTATATCAAGCAAAACAAGCTCATCAGCCCCTTTTTCATTGTAGGCTATGGCACAGTCAACAGGGTCACCCGCATCGCGCAGGTTTAAAAAACTAACTCCTTTAACCACTCTTCCGTCTTTAACGTCAAGGCAGGGTATAATCCTCTTTGCGAACATAAATCAACCCTCCCGTGCAAGCTGCACAAAATTCTTGAGTATTAAAATTCCGTTATCTCCGCTTTTTTCAGGGTGAAATTGAACCGCGTAAGTATTTCCGCTTTGAACTGCCGCGTCTATTTCAACCCCGTAATGAGTTGTCGCCGTAACATCCAAATCGTTGTTTGCCTTAAGGTAATATGAGTGTACAAAATATAGATAGGAATTTTCCTCTATCCCTTTAAATATCCCTGTCTTTTGATGAATTTTAACCGAGTTCCATCCAATATGCGGAACCTTGAGCCCCAAATTATCCGGTATTTTGTTTATCGTGCCATTTAGAACTCCAAGTACTGCAACACCGGGGGATTCCTGCGAACTCTCAAACAGAAGCTGCAATCCAATACATATTCCCAAAAAAGGTCTGCCTGACTTTGCAATATCTTTTATTACAATATGCAAATTGTTTTGTCTCATGGAGTTCATAGCATCTCCAAACGCTCCCACTCCTGGGAGTATAACGCCACATGCTGATTTTATTTCCTGCGCATCGGACGTTACAAAACTTTTAGCCCCTATAAAGTCCAGTGCGTTTTTTACGCTGTGCAGATTGCCTGCCCCATAATCAACTATTGCTATCATCGCTTCTCCAAAATGTTATTAAAGTTTTATAATTTTACCATAAAAGCGCAATTACTTCAAGCTTATTTTTGAAACATCATGACTGTAAAATTTCATAATTAGATGAAATTTTCTTTGGCATTTTTAAAATCTTGCCGAATTAAACATACAAAATTTTTAATTGACGGCTATTTCGTTATAAAAATCACAAACCTAAAATTTTTAAAAAACTGACGCCGATTAAGTTCCGGCGCCAGTTTGTGTGGATTCCTTCTGCCTGCAATTTATGGGTTTTATACAGCCTATACGATTTGGTGAAGCTGCAATTATAAATTTTTTAAATATTGTTTATCAGTCTCATATGATCCCTATAAATACTATATATGTCGGCCCGATTCACCTTGAACGGGATCCCTCCCAAAATTCCGGTATGGTCATATGGAAGCGGATCATACACATGCCATATTCCCTTTTTATATTCTTCACTTACGTCATGCATATCAATTGACGGTTGATTTTCCGGGCATGTTGCGGAGATCACATTCACCAGCCCGTCATTGGGAAGCCAAGTACTGTCTATTTCAATATCATTTTTTTCATTTTTAATATATTTGCCTATTGAGTGCCCGAATATCATCCACACGGGCGACATTGAAAGAGTAGGTTTTTGCTGCCGCTTGTAAGTAAATCTTTTTTGCGTTGTCTTACCCACAGGAATTGAAAAATAGTATATGTCATCATGACATTTAAGTTTTTCATTAAGCTCCCTTGAACCATGCAAGGTCAAATCGTAATAGATATTGTCCTTTCCTCTGTTAAGCGCCTGTTGTGCCTTTGTGTTCACAAGGTCTGAGCTTTTATCGCGGAATCCAAAGTGCCCCATTTGGAAATCATATATCTTTGAAAACCAAGTACCTTCACTTATATCTCCCGCATATGTTGTTGCCTTTTGCAGGTACTTAATAAATCTAGGCATAGAATACATAAGAGTAGTTCCTCTATGAGTGGAAGCTATACAGGTTATGCTATGTATCCATCCGGATTTGCCACCTGTAAATAATTCGGATATCTCGTCTTTAGCGGTGGCGTCTATCTCCTCCTTACAGCCATCCTCTAAAAGTGTGGCAAGCATTCTTATCGTTGGTCCTCCAAAACTATGACCGAAAAGGTTTATTTTTTTCTCAGATCCCCACCCTTCAAAAAAAGGCTCATATGTCTTGCCGAAACGTTCATGTCCGTGCTCTTTTGAATGTGCAACGCCATAGTCAACTGTTCCGCCTTTCAACTGTGCGTAGAGCTCACAGGCCCTGTCCCATGCGCTTGAAAATGAGCCTACCGACGGAGCATAAATATCAAATCCCATGTTTTCAAGATCCATCTCTAAATTTCCCAGCATCATCCCATAATACTGAAGATATTTATAGATGATCTCCTTGTCTCCCCATCCAAGCATACCGTGTACCCAGATATAAGGATAATTTGTTTTAAATCTCATACTATCGCCCCCTTCTTTCAATATTCGACATTACCTGATAAAAATTTACCACAAAACGCCAAAACGCACAAGTTAAAATTGAAATTTTAACTTAATGATCCAAATCCATTGTAAAAGGCAGCCTTGTCCGTCCCAACAAATGCATGACCTTATCCCGCCTACAATTCTGTCTTCTCGCGCCGATTTAGCTTTTTGGGCAGGTTGTGTGCCGAAAAGATTTAAAAAGAGCGGATTTATAAGTAAGCATGTAAATTTAAAAAGTACAGGTCCGCATGCGTTTTGTGAGAACACATGGTCGAAAATCCGCTCTTTGAAAACCAGCTTGTGATTTGTCAATCTATGTTATCGTTATATACCTAAGCTTTGTATCAGCTTCCTGACCGCTTCTCCAAAGCTTAGTTTATCTATTTTTTCAGGAGATGTTAAATTGTAAGAGGCAATTGTTTCACCGTCTAAAAGAAAGTCGATCGTTCCAAGAACCTGACCTTTTTCTATTGGGGCCTGCACATCCACCGCAAGGTTTACTTTTTGCTCTATGTCATCCTTTCGCTTGCTTTGTACAAGCAGATCTGTCACCTGAGGAATCAGCGGCATTACGCTCTTTTTAACCCCGTGCAAGATGTTTACCCTGGTTACCATACTTGAATCTATCTCCGGCTGTATCGTGCTGTAATTTGCAAATCCCCAGTTAAGCATAGACTTTGCGCCCTCAAACCTGTCATCACTGTTCTCAGATCCTAAAACGACCGCAATAAGGTGGGTGTTTCCTCTCTTTGCCGTGGCAGACAGGCAGTGTCCCGCTTTGCTTGTCGTTCCAGTTTTCAGCCCGGTAGTTCCATCATAAAACCTCACCAGTTTGTTGGTGTTTACAAGCTCGGTTTCACCGCCGCGCAAACTGTCCATCCACACTGTTGTATACTTTGTAATAAACTCGTGAGATATAAGCTCCCTTGACATAACGGCTATGTCATAGGCGGATGTGACATGATTTTTTACATCATCGTCAAGGCCCGTGCAATTTTCAAAATTTGTGTTTTTCATCCCAAGCTCTTCCGCTCTTTCATTCATCATCATGACAAAGCCTTCTTCGCTTCCCGCTATATGCTCGGCCATAGCCGCTGACGCGTCATTTGCGCTGCCTATTGCAATTGCCTTTAACAGCTCATCAACCGTCATGGTCTCCCCTTCTTTAAGCCATATCTGCGAGCCGCCTTTAGACGCGGATGCAGGACTTGTCTTCACCACATCGGAGAGCGAAATTTTTCCCTCATCAATTGCTTCTGTTATAAGCAACAGCGTCATTATTTTTGTAACTGACGCAGGTGGTAGTTTTTCATGCTCATTTTGGGCCATTAAAACTTTTCCGGTTGCAGCGTCCATAAGTATAGAGGCCTTTGCCCGCACTTCGACAGGCGCCTTTGCCGCGGGTGCTTTTTGCTCTTTTGCAAACGCAAAGACAGGCACAAGTCCCGCAATCATAATCACAGTCATTATCAACGATAAGGTTTTTACCTTAACACTCATACATTATCACCTCTTTTATAATTATGGTACATGAAAATAAATTATTCCGATTGAAATTAAAAGCCTTATATCTTATAATGATTAAGTATTTAAAAAAATGGCGGAATGTTTATGAAGGTATATTTTTATACATTGGGATGCAAGGTTAATCAATATGAGACTCAGGCTTTGTCTGAGTCTCTTAGGCGCGCCGGATATGAGGTAACTTCAGATTCCATGGGCGCTGATATATATATAGTAAATTCCTGCACGGTAACATCTGTCAGTGATCAGAAAACAAGGCAGGCCGTACGCAGGTTTAAACGGCAAAATCCACAGGCCGTTGTCGTTCTTACCGGCTGCATGCCGCAGGCATACCCACAGCAGGCCCTAAAGCTTTTAAGCGCCGACATTGTACTGGGTAACAAAAACAACAGCGAACTTATAGATTTACTAAACAGGTACTTTGAAAAAAAAGACCGAGTTGTCTCCCTGTCACAACACATGGGGTTCGGCACAGAGAGCGATATGAAAATTTCCTCGTTTTTGG
>JAIRUF010000062.1 GCA_031254555.1 Oscillospiraceae bacterium
AATGATTATAATGATGTTTTACAAGACAAAAGCTATTTTACCTGTAAGGCTCGCATTGAGTTTAAAACGGCAATTAAGGATACTCCTACGTCAACAAAGACGGCAGCCCACATGGAGGCAAGACCTAAAGCGCCTAGAACCAGAACGACTAATTTGCTGAAAAGCGCAAATACAATATTCTGTGTCACTATCTTCTTAGTAAACTTTGCAATGTTGATTGAATCTGCCACTTTAAGCGGGCTGTCATTCATTATAACGACATCCGCGGCCTCAATTGCGGCGTCAGATCCCACACCGCCCATTGCAATGCCTATGTTTGACCTCGCGAGTACCGGAGCGTCGTTTATACCGTCGCCTGCAAATATCAGCTTTTTTCCTTTTGGAATATCTTTTAGAAGACGTTCAAGCATATAGACTTTTTGGTCAGGTAAAAGATTTGCGAAAAAATCGTCTATACCAAGAAGCTGTGAAACTGCCTCAGCGTTTTCACGATTGTCCCCGGTAAGCATAATAATCTTTCTAAGACCTAAAGACTTAAGCTTTAATATTGCCTGCCGACTGTCATCTTTTATTTTATCAGAAATGACTATGCAGCCTGAAAATACGCCGTCTACCGCCACATATACCTTTGTGCCATGGGCGCAGCACTCGTCGTAGGAAATGTTATATTTTATCATCAGCTTGTCATTCCCAGCCAGAACCTCATTCCCAAAAGCGTTTACGCATATGCCGTGGCCGCTTATCTCATTGTAGCCGCTTATGCCACTGCCGTCTATCTCTTCTCCAAAAGATTCTTTTATAGACATGGCAATTGGATGAGAGGAGAAAAACTCGGCGCAGGCCGCAAATTTAAGTACGTCCTCTTGTGAAAAGTTATTTGAGGGGATGATTTTATTAACTGTAAACACGCCCTGGGTCAGTGTGCCGGTCTTATCAAAAACAACAGTGTCTGCCTTGCTCATGGCCTCAAGGTAGTTTCCCCCCTTTATCAAAATGCCATTTTTAGACGCCCCTCCGATACCGCCGAAAAATCCAAGCGGAACGGAAATAACCAGTGCGCACGGGCAGGAAACAACCAAGAACAGTAGGGCTCTGTATACCCAGTCATTGAGATCGCCGCTGCCAAACAGGACAGGTACGAACGCCAATACAACAGCTATTGCGACAACTGCTGGGGTATAATATTTGGCAAATGTAGTGATAAAGTTTTCCGTAGGAGTTTTTTTAGAAGCCGCATTTTCTACAAGGTCCAATATTTTAGACGCTGTTGACTGGCTGAATTTACGCAGAACCTTTACTGTCAGTACGCCGTTTAGATTTATGCTGCCGGACAAAACCTCGTCCCCGTATTTTGCTGTTCTGGGAACGGATTCCCCTGTAAGGGCCACTGTGTCTATAAGCGACTCACCCTCACAGACAATGCCGTCCAGCGGTATCTTTTCACCCGGTTTTACAAGTATCATGTCGTCTATGGCTATATTCTCCGGAGCTATTTTTTCAACATCACTTCCATTGATAAGATTTGCATAGTCAGGACGAATATCCATAAGCTGCGATATTGATTTTCTGGATTTATGTACAGCTTTGTGCTGAAAGTATTCTCCGACCTGATAAAATATCATTACGGCGACGCCTTCCGGATATTCTCCAATGGCAAATGCTCCTATAGAGGCTATAGCCATAAGAAAGTTCTCATCAAGAACCCTTCCCTTAAACAGATTTAAAACGGAGCTTATGATCACGTCGTATCCGGATATTATGTAAGCTGCGGAAAATAGTATTAGATTTAGGGGATGCGCAAAGTCAAATATCAAAGCTGCCGCAAAGACTGCAAGGCTTAAAGAAATTCTTAAAACAAGCGATTTTGAGCTTCCGGGCGGGTGTGAATGTTCATGCTGAATGCCGTCCTCTTTTTTGATGGTATTGACCTTTGGTTCATATATTTTTACGATCTTGTCAATTTCGTTATGCAAGTCACCTTTATAGCAATCAGACGTGAAGACACTAAGAGTGCTAACAGCAAAATTTAGGGACGCATCTTCAACATTTTCAATATTTTTTACATCAGCCTCAATCTTAGAGCCGCAGTTTGCGCACGCAAGCCCTTTGAGTATAAAATCGTGCCTCAAAAAACCCACCTACTTTTCATTAATATGTTCTAGACCTTTTTCGATAATATCTTTAACGTGATCATCCGCAAGCGAATAAAATATATTTTTGCCGTCACGCCGGCTGGTTACAAGCTTTGCAGTGCGAAGAGATTTAAGCTGATGTGATACAGCTGACTTGGTCATGTTAAGGAGTACGGCAAGGTCACAGACGCACATCTCGCTTTTATCAAGGGCAGTGAGAATTTTAACTCTGGTGCTGTCGCCGAAAACTTTAAAGAAATCAGCAAGGTCATAGATAGTCATATCGTCAAGAAAATTTTCCCTGACCATATCTACAATTTCATCATGTATTACTTCACAGTCGCATATGGTATTGTTCTCAATAATATTATCATTCATTTTAACACCTCATACAGTTGATCAATTGTTCAACTGTTTTAATTATAGCTTTTAATTTTATAAATGTCAATACAATAATTATATTATTATTTTTAAATTCGTAAGGTTCTGATATAATTAGGTTATAAAGTTTTAAGGAGAGGATATGGCGATGCCAGACACGTTTGAGAGGATATATGAAATAGTAAAACAGATACCGAAGGGAAAAGTGGCAACTTACGGACAAATTGCGGTGCTTGCCGGCAATAACAGATGGGCAAGGGTTGTAGGGTACGCTCTTCATGTAAACCGTGAACCGGATAATATACCATGCTTTCGCGTTGTAAACAGGTTTGGGGGAATGGCGGATGGGTTTGCGTTTGGCGGACCTGAGAACCAGAGAATGCTCTTAGAGATGGACGGCGTTACCTTTTTACAAGACGGAAGAGTTAACATGGACAAACATCTGTGGATGCCTTAAATAAAAAACCGCCGGTAAAAACGGCGGTCAACACTTGAAGCGTCATTCATTTTTGACTTCTAAAATCATAATCTCAGCTGGCACTGAGGTTATGATTTTTTTATAATCCTTTAAGGTGTTCTATGGCTTGTTTATAGCCTGCAAACCCATGACCTATAAAGCTTTTCTCTGCGACGGGAGACACATATGAAACGTGCCTGAATTCCTCCCGGCTATAAATATCAGAGAGGTGTACTTCTACGCAGGGAATATTTACAGCCTTAAGCGCGTCAGGTATTGCTATGCTTGTGTGGGTATATGCAGCAGGATTTATCACAATGCCGTCAAACACTCCATAGGCCTGCTGAATTTTATCAACCAAATCACCTTCATGGTTGGACTGAAAAATCTCAACATCTATGCCGTCATCACGGCAGGTGTTAAGAATAAAATCACATAGTTCACCGTATGTTTTTTGGCCGTATATACTTTTCTCCCGAATTCCCAGCATATTTAGATTAGGGCCGTTTATTACAAGGATGTTCATAAAACTGCCTCCTTGAACAGGTCTATTATTTTTTGAGCGCACGAATCAATTGTTGAGTCATTTATTACAGTAAAATCTGCAAACTCTTTATAGAGCGGCAAACGCGTGTTATACATTTCCTTAAGGTTATCAGGGCTTTTGCTTAAAGGGCGTCCGTCGCAAGACAGTTGGGAT
>JAIRUF010000167.1 GCA_031254555.1 Oscillospiraceae bacterium
TAAAGAAGAATTTTTAAAAGAGGCCTGTAAAATAGAGGGAGTGTATGCCCCGTTGCTTTATGACGTTTATTATAATGACGATGGTACCATAAAAGAGATGGTTGCAAACTGCGGTGCACCGAAAAAAATAAAAAAGAGAATAGTCAAAGATTTTGACAATGTGTTTTATCCAAGCAGTTTTGTGGTGCCGTTTATCGAGGTTGTGCATGACAGGGTCGTCGATGAGATATTTAGGGGCTGTATAAGGGGGTGCCGTTTTTGTCAAGCTGGATACCTTTACAGACCGATAAGGGAAAAGCGGGCGCAAACTGTAAACCGGCAGTGCAAGACCCTTTGCGAGACAAGCGGCTATGATGAGATCTCCCTCGCTTCTTTAAGCACAAGCGACTATACAAATCTGCCTGAACTTTTAGAGCAAATGTTTGAGTGGACTCACAGTGAAACCATCAATATATCATTGCCGTCACTGAGGGTAGATAACTTTTCAGATGATTTGGCGCAAAAACTTAAACTTATAAGGCGCTCCGGACTTACATTTGCACCGGAGGCCGGCACGCAGAGACTTAGAGATGTTATCAATAAAAATGTGTCGAAGGATGAAATTATAAGCACCTGCAGAAAAGCTTTTCATGAGGGCTGGACAGCGGTAAAGCTCTATTTTATGCTTGGGCTCCCGACAGAGACATCTGACGATATCGAGGGGATTGCAAGTCTGGGTCAGAATGTTGTGGACGAATTTTACAGTAACCCGGACAAGCCAAAGGGCAAGGGGGTAACGGTGAACATCAGCGCGTCGTCGTTTGTTCCAAAACCTTTTACTCCTTTCCAGTGGGAGGCGCAGGATACGCCCGAAACGATGCTTTTAAAGCAGGAGTTTTTAAGGAAAAATATAACCACCAAAAAAATTAACCTAAGCTATAACGCTGTCAACATAAGCTATCTTGAAGGCATTTTCGCAAGGGGGGACAGAAAGCTGTGCAGAGTTCTTATGGCCGCGTGGCAAAAAGGATGTAAGTTTGATAGCTGGGATGATCATTTCCGCTTTGATCTTTGGATGCAGGCATTTGATGAGTGCGGGGTAAATCCGGAATTTTATGCCGTCCGGAAAAGACAGTTTGACGAAGTCCTGCCATGGGATCATATGGATTATGGCATAGGCAAAGAATTTCTTATAGGTGAGTGCAAAAAAGCATATGCGGGAGAGACTACACCAAATTGCAGGCAAAAATGCTCAAACTGCGGGATTTTGAAATTGAGCGGAGGTGTGTGCGATGCGGCCAATTAGAATCGGCTTTAAAAAAATCGGACAGGCCAAATACATATCACACCTAGATTTGACGCGCTGTATGGCAAGGGCTTTAAAAAGGGCGAAGCTACCGGTGTGGCATACCCAGGGGTTTAACCCGCACCCATACATGTCGTTTGCGCTTCCTCTGCCTTTGGGGGTTGAGAGTTTATGCGAGTCAATGGATATAAGGCTGACGCATGATATCTCAGATGAAGAGGTGTTTGACAAAATCAGTTCAGTGATGCCGCAGGGGATAATGATAACGGGTGTAAACAAGCCGGTTATGGATGTGTCAGTCATCGCGTATGCAAGCTATAACATACTTATAGAACTGCCAAAGACACAGGCGGAAGACTTCTGCTCTGCGGTAAAAGCGCTTATGTCAGGCAATGAGTTAATGGTTGAAAAAATAGGTAAAAAAGGCAGAAAAAAGGTGAAAAAGCAGGTAAATATAATCGATCAAATAAAAAAATTTGATATAAATATGGAGAACGACTCAGTATCAATTGACGCAATAACGGCCGCGGGGAATAACATAAACTTAAATCCGTGGCTTATAGTGCATGCCATTGACAGGGAGATAAGTATAAAAGCGGACTCGGTTAAGATAACACGTAAATCGCTGCTTTCAGCAAACGGTGAGGAGTTTAATTAAATATTAAAAAAACTATTGATTATACTTGCAATTTGTGATATCATACTAGGGCATTTTGTTTCCATTTCAAAAATGATTTGGGGTTTGACGCTGGGCGAAAGTCAGGCGTTAAAGCGGGACGGTCCTCTGCCGCGTATGCGGGTCAAGAACGTTCTGATTTTTTTAGGAGGAATATAATAATGGACGCGCTTAAAATTATTACACAGGGCCAGGTCAGGTCCGAAAAATTGGTGTTAAATATCGGTGACACAGTAAAAGTGCACGTAAAAATCCGTGAGGGTGAAAGGGATAGAATACAGGTCTTCGAGGGTACAATTATCGCAAAAAGAGGCAGTGGTGTTTCTGAGACATTTACAGTCAGGCGTTTATCGTACGGTGTTGGAGTTGAGAGAGTGTTCCCGGTAAACTCTCCGAATGTCGCAAAGGTGGAAATTGTCCGTGCGGGACGTGTGCGTAGAAGTAAGCTCTATTATCTGCGTGACAGGGTTGGTAAAGCCGCAAAGGTTAAAGAACAGCTAAGATAATTCTTATATTAAAAAGGGGCAGCATATTGCCCCTTTTTTTATATTTTAAATGGAATTTTAAGCATGTATGTAGTATAATAACTCTAAGTAAGCGTTCATAGGAGTGAAATAATTGCGTAAGTCACAAAGCTACTATGCTTTTTATGAAAAAGAGGAGCCTGAGGAAAAGATAGAGCCGAGAGTTCTGAGCACGTATGAGTGGGCTTCAATGATGTTGATATCTTTGATAAGCGTATTTTTAATACTGGGTTTTGCATTTAGAATGGTATCGGTCAAGGGTTCGTCAATGCTGCCAACTCTCTCTCCAAATAACAAGCTTGTCGTCAGCAATATAAATGACGATTATGACTATGGTGATATAGTGGTAGTGTATGAAAAAGATTCTCACCAGGAACCTATTATCAAGAGAGTTATTGCAAAAGGCGGGGATACTATATCGATAGATTATGACCATGGCATCGTCTATTTAAACGGCAAGGAATTATATGAGCCGTATATAAACGAACCTACGCATAAGAGACCGGCAAATGATATAAAATTTCCCATAACAGTACCGCAGGGATATGTGTTTTTAATGGGAGATAACAGGAACAAATCTACTGACAGCAGAGCGTTGAGCAAAGGTTTTATAGATCAAAGAAATATTTATGGAAAAGCTTATTTTAGGGTGTTTCCATTTGGCTATTGGGGGATATATTAATGAATGATAACAACAACACCAGGCAAGACGAGATAAAAGAGCTGTATGACGAGATACTGGCTGAGAAAAAAAGAAGGGAACAACAGGCACAAGATGCTTTACAAAAGCAAAACACGCCTGCCGACGACGGCTTAGAAAACTTAAATATATCTGATAAGTATAGCAGAAAAGCACAAGATGCAAGCGAACAGCCGCATTTTAAAAATGAAAAAGTGAGTCTTAGCCCAGTGAACTTATGGGAGAGCGAAAATATTGACAATGAGCCTGCTGTGATCGATATGCCTGATGACTCAGTTAAAATACGCTCAGACAAAAAAGCAAAAAAGGAAAAAAAGGAAAAAAAGGAGAGCAAACGTGTCTACAGTATTTACGACATGGCTAGCGTGTTTATTTCAGCGGTGGTTATAATCCTGATTTTATTTACTTTCTTTTTCAGGTTTGTCGGCGTTGTCGGTGAGTCAATGGTGCCCACGCTTGACGACGGTGACTGGCTTTTGGTATCCCAAAAGACATATTCACCAGAAAACGGTGATATCGTAGTGATTTCACAGCCCAATATATTTAACGAAAATATAGTTAAAAGAGTTGTCGCCATTGGCGGACAGACAATAGACATTGACTTTACAAATGGACTTGTGTTTGTAGACGGCGCTATTTTAGAGGAGACTTATTTAAACGGCGGCATCATGGAAAATGGAGATGTAAACTTTCCTTTGTATATTCCGCAAGGATATTTGTTTGTAATGGGTGACAACAGAGCCCACTCTACTGACAGCAGGTCAAGCCTTATCGGCCTTGTCAGGGAGGAGTATGTTTTGGGGCGTGTCGCATACGGCATAACCGGGGAAGGATTTACGCAGCTTTCAGGGTTTTAAGCGGGGTATACAATATGAGTGATTTCCAAAAACAGACAGTGCAGTGGTTCCCGGGTCATATGGCAAAGACAAGGCGGATGATAAAAGAAGTTTTACCTCTTATCGATGCCGTTGTGGAAATAACAGACGCCAGGATCCCGCAGAGCAGCAGGAATCCTGAGCTAGATGAGATGACTTTAAACAGGCCGAGAATTATACTGCTTAATAAATCTGATATGGCTGACATAAGCGCGACAAAGCAGTGGCTGTGCCATTATAAGGAAAAAGGGATACACGCCATGGCGGTTGACTGCAAAAGCGGCAAGGGCCTTTCAGGATTTGATTTGTTGGTCAAAA
>JAIRUF010000071.1 GCA_031254555.1 Oscillospiraceae bacterium
CTGCGTATAGTTGGATCCAAGCTTGCCAGATGGTTGGCTAAAAAGTCAAAAATTTTAAAGTATGAAGACATCTCCTGCGGAAAATTTCCGGATGTGGCAGAGGAAAACTGCAATATATAAAAGACCGGAAGCAGAGAGACGGCACAGAGCAAAATTGCAAGAAAGGAAGACCCAATAAATTTAAAGACGCTGGTGAGAAGTCTGGAATTTTTAAGAGCTGATATGACGTTTTGTTTTTGACCATTTTCAAGCGGAACAAATTTAGATTTTATTGAGTACTTTCCAAAGTAATACATAACAGCGTACAACAGGCAAAAAATGCACACCATAAAACCGAGATAAAAGTTTGCAAACAGAGTTATGGCAAGTGAAATGCTGTAGAGCATGGGCTTGCCTTTGTTTATTATCCGCTCTATTCCAAGGACGACTAAAGGAAGCATATACATGGCGTCCAGCCACATCACGTTCCAGTAATATGCTATAAAAAAACCGCAGAAAGCATAGAGTACGCCAAATGCTGCGGTTGTCGCGTTGTGCTTTGAAAACTCGTCAGATTTTTTTAAGTAATAGGTGAATGCAGCGCTTGCAAGAGCGGCCTTTATAAGAATGAGAAAGGAAATGGATTCAGGGTTGCCTATATGTCCAAAAGCAAGAATGAATATCGAAAGCGGACTTGAAAGATAGTTGTAAAAAGCTCCAAGAAAGCTCCCGCCTCCGCCGGTTGTCCAGGAATAAATTAAGCTGTCAAAACCCGTTAACCTGTCATAAAGTTCGGCAAATAGAGGGCCGTACTGGTGATATAAATCCATACGAAGTACGGTGTGTTCACCAAACGGAATGATGCCATAGCTTAAGTAGACAACAATCATAACAGCAGCGCTGCATAAAAAAGACAAAACCACATAGCGGTTATTATAAAAAAATTCATATAATCTGCTGCTTTTAAAATTTTTAAATTTTTCCTGACTTTTTTCCATAAAACCATTCCTTTATAAGCCATTACTCAAAACATTTCCCATATTCTAACATATTATAACCTTTCTTTCAACAAAACCCACGGGCTTTTTAAATTTATATTTATGCGGTTCTAACAGTGGACAAGGTATCATATTTATTTTATATAAAGCGGGTGATGGCATATGAAAAATAAACTAAAATTTGAACAGGCAATTAATTGTATAACCCCAAGGATACAAAGCATATTGGAAAAACTCTCGGATGACACAAAGGAAAACACCCAGGAGATAAGGCTTAGAAATGAAAAGCCGGTCATGCTTATTGGGAGTTACGGATATCTATTTTTAAATGGTTCTGGCAGGGCGTCCTATATATGCACGCAGACGTCGCTCTCCATAAAAAGCGAAGAGCTCACAGACACATTTAACAGAATATGCAAGTACTCCGTGCACAGCAATCAAAGCAGTATAGTGAACGGATACATAACAATAGAGGGAGGTCACAGGGCAGGCATATGCGGCACAGGTGTAGGGGATGGCCAGTCGGTGGCGTCGGTTCGAGATATATCATCAATAAACTTAAGGGTTGCAAGCCAGTGCATAGGTTCCAGTGATGAGATAATAAACAAACTTTTTCGTGACGGACTGAAAAGCGTGATAATAGCCGGTGCCCCGCTTACGGGCAAAACCACGATACTGCGTGACATGGCAAGGCAAATATCCGGGGGTTCGCTTGACCGGTATTATAAAACCGCAATAGTGGACGAGCGCAAAGAAATAGCGGCGGTCAAAAACGGTGTGCCTCAAAACGACGTGGGCATAAACTGCGATGTGCTTGACATGTATCCTAAGGGTACCGGTATTATGTCCGCTCTGCGCTCCTTGTCTCCCGAAATTATTATCTGTGACGAAGTGGGGGACATTGACGAGATAAGGGCTATCGAGGCGGGAATTAACTCAGGGGTTAAGTTTATAGCAAGCGTACACGCTGAAAGCTACAAGGACATCATAAAAAGGCCGCAGATAAAGAGTCTTGTGCAAAGCGGAGCGTTTGACTTCCTGGTTTTGCTTAAAAGCGGGAAAGATCCGGGACAAATATCTAAAATATATGGAATGGATGAGCTTACAAATGAAGTATCTGGGAATTGCATTCATTATGATTTTCTGTGCGATGGCAGGACAGTATTTAAGCCAAAGATTATCACAAAGGATAAAAATACTTGAGCAGATAAGTGCCATGCTTAACCTTATAAAAACTCAGCTGGAGTTTTGCAACGCCCCAATAGACGACATGCTCTCATACCTTAAAGAAAAACGAGAGCTGTCATATCTTTCCTTTATAGAAAGGTGCGGGGAACTTTGCTGCATGGGCGAGCAGTTCCCGATTGCGTGGAAGACAAGTATAGATGAGTCAAAACAACTAAGCGCTTTAAAAAAAGAGGACGCCGACATACTTTACAGCCTAGGCAATGCCCTGGGGACAACGGACCTCAACGGCCAGCTTAGTATCTGTGACTTTCATATAAATGCTGTAAAAGACAAAATGGTCCACGCCCGCGAAAATTTTAAAACATACGCAAAGGTGTATTCCACAATGGGAGTTTTAATAGGCGCTGCGCTTGGAGTAATTCTTATATAGAAAAAACACAGGGAGGACAAAGGCATGGAAGTTGATCTTATTTTTAAAATTGCGGCTATTGGGATAATAGTTGCGGTACTCAACCAGATACTGTCAAGATCCGGAAGGGACGAGTACGCAATGATAACGACAATGGCCGGGATAGTTATAGCGCTTATGATGATCGTGCCGCAGATAAGCAATCTGTTTGATTATATAAAGGATGTGTTTAGTCTTTAACCATGGATATTTTGCAGATAGCAGCATTGGCTGTGTTTTTGACTATAGCGTGCTTGATAGTAAGACAATACAAGCCTGAATATGCGGTAGTTATGCAAATAGGAGCATTTTGCGCCGTTGTGCTTATGCTGTTTTCATACATAGAAGGACTCTTGAAAGCGGCACAGAGTATAGTGGAAATATCGCAGATAAATATTGATTTTT
>JAIRUF010000074.1 GCA_031254555.1 Oscillospiraceae bacterium
AACCTTTACTGTGATGACGGCAAAATAGACATGTATTTTACACCACCGTGCGCAATCATTAAAATATCAATGTTTGCGCACGGTGGTATAATAACATATTTTTATTGTTTTTTCAATGGCATGATCCGCACTTAACCTATGTTTCCCCGGTTAGCCACTGCCTTAACTCTTTTAAGATCTTACGCTCTTTTCTTGACACCTGAACTTGGGACATATTGAGTTTTTGGGCGGTTACTGTCTGTGTTAGACCCTCAAAATAACGCAGCTCAATCAGCTGCTTATCCTCTTTTGGCAGTTTGTCCATAACCTGCGACAGCGCTATTTTCTCAGAGACCTCGTCTTCAACCGAGTCCGTTGGTATTTCAATTTGCTTTGAGCTCTCATCGTCTTGCGCGGTCAGCGACACAGTAGGCATTGCGGCTATTAAAAGCTGTGCTGTCTCTGCAATGTCAATGCCAAGCCGGTTTGCAAGCTCGCTGATGGTGGGTTCCCTGTCCAGTTGCGTCCTTAAGCGTTCCTGCTCCATTGTTGCGTTACGGGCCTTCTCTTTTAGGGCCCGTCCTATTTTGACACTGCCCTGATCACGGAATATCTTTTTGATTTCCCCCAAAATAACGGGCACCGCATATGTTGAAAAGGCAAACCCCAGCTCTTTTTTAAACCCGTCCGCCGCCTTTATAATTCCTATGCACCCTGCCTGGAAAAGGTCGTCATAATCTACGCCCTTGCCTCTGAATCTATTTGCACAGGCATGAACTAAACCGATATTATCACTTATCAGCGAATCTCTTTCGGTTTTATTTTCAATCATCACTATACCTTCCGTTTATTTGTTTTAGCAAAGTGACCGTTGTGCCCCGTCCCAAGTTTGAGTAAACTGTAACTTTATCCATAAAGCTTTCCATAACCGAAAAGCCCAGACCCGACCTCTCACCTCCCTTTGAGGTGTAAAGCGGCGTCATTGCCTGTTTGATATCCGGGATACCGCATCCCCTATCACGAATTTTTACGACTATTTGACCGCCCTCAAATATTTTTGCTGTTATGTATATTCTCCCCGATGTGTTCTCGTACGCGTGAACTATACAATTTGTTACGGCCTCGCTCACCGCTGTTTTTATATCGCTTATCTCCTCTACTGTGGGATCAAGCTGTGCAGCAAATGCTGACACTGCAACCCTTGAAAAAGCTTCGTTTATTGATCGGCTTTCGATAGTCAGGCGCATTTCATTAATTGGCGTCCTCATTTTTATTCCTCCTTATCACTGCATATCTTTGCTATTTTAGATATTCCTGAAAGATTAAATATCTTTTCTATTGAGGCGGATGGGTTATTTATTTCCACATCTCCGCCAATTAAACTCATTGTGTTATATCGGCCCATTACAAGGCCAATTCCCGAGCTGTCCATGAAAGTCACTTCTCCAAAGTCTAATTTGAGCCTTTTGGGACGCAATCTTTCTACGCTTTCATCTATGTTTTTTCTCATAGACGCCGCATTGTGATGATCAATTTCGCCTTGAAGTATTGCTTTTACTTCACCATTTTTAACTTCAATTGTTACCGGCATATATAAAACCTCCCTTTTGTATTATTATCAATAATTTCCAAATTATGTAAAAAAATAACCCTTGTCCAATAAAGGATAAAGGTTATTTTATAAAAATTTTGTCTTAATATGAAAAACGTTACAATAAAATTATTTACCTCTGTACCGCTTGAAACTTGCAGCAGGTACTTGCAGGAATATTTTTTGAGTATTTATACAGATTTACGAGACCTTATTTGCTGCAAGGCAACTAGGATAACACACCGGCGGCAGTAACATACTCTAAGAGCCGACCAATGACAAGCGTTATAACTGTCACTTATTGTCATCCATATTAGAATATCTCTTTATCTTTGCCGTGGTGGTCTTGACAAACTCCGAATCTCTTATATTAAACTTTTTAATGCTCTTATATTTGGGCAGTTTTTTATTTACTTCTTTTATCACGTCGCCTATAGCTCTTGTTATGTCCTCTACAGTGGCCGTTTGAAGCTTGAGCTTTTCAGCTATGGCGTTGACATCCGGAAAAATCTTGGCCTCAACCACAGTGTCCTCCTCATCATCACTGCCTATAACCATTGCCTCAGCTATAAACGGGTTCTTAGTCAAGTGGAACTCAACCTCCTCCGGATATATGTTTTTGCCGTTTTTAGTCACTATAACATTTTTGATCCTGCCGGTGATCCTTATAAGTCCTGCATCGTCTATAGACCCTAAATCTCCCGTGTGGAACCATCCCTGTTCGTCTATTACCTCAGCGGTAGCGGAATCATTTTCGTAATACCCCAACATAACGCCCGGGCTTTTAACGCATATCTCCCCTATTCCGCTCGAGTCCGGGTTTGTAATTTTAACCTCTACTCCCGGTATAGGCCTTCCCACTGTGTCCGGTGTGAAAAGCTCGTCATTATTTCCGGAAACAAGCGGTGCGCACTCTGTAAGACCATATCCTATAAGTGCTGGGATTCCGAAAGTTTTAAGGTCTGATATAACGTCAGGCCTTACTGCAGCTGCCCCCACTATAACCTTTTTTATCTTCCCGCCAAAGTTCTTTTTTATCTCTTTAAATATTTTGTCGTCAAGGCTTACCCCGAACGCATTTCCTGCGTTTGTTATAGCTTTTCCTATTGATAGCACAAGCTTTCCTCCGCGCTTTTCAGAGGCGGCTTTTAATATCCTTGCATGGACTTTTTCAAGCAGAAGCGGAACACATACAAAAACGGTAGGTTCAACCTCTTGCATGTTTTTCATCAACTTTAACAGGCTCTCAGAAAATGCGAGACACGCCCCGTTGTACATTGATGTTAAAAAAGTCAGCGAACACTCATAGGTGTGGTGTATCGGCAGGACAGATAGAAGCCTGTCCCCCGGCCCAAGGTCAACAATACTGCTTGTCGACATTACCACAAAACAAATATTTCTCTGGCTTAACATTACTCCCTTTGCCTTGTCCGACGTGCCTGATGTAAATAACAATACACTCAAAGCGTCAGCATCGATATGGAGTTTTAAATATTCTTTATCACCCCGGTTTAATATATCTTCTCCGTCTCGAAGCATTTTATTGTATGACAAAAGATCTTGCGTGTCATCTTCTATGTCAAATGATACTATCTCAAGGTCTGATGAAAGGCTTTCCTTGTTCTGTGTAAGCTTGTTTACGGCATCCGCGTCAGCAAAGATCATTGTGGACTTTGAAGCTTTAAGCATTATGTTTATGTCCTCAAACTGAAGTTCCTTATCTATCGGAACTATAATACCTATTCCGCTTGCCACCGCAAGATATGCCGTGCACCATTTGTAAGAGTTTTTACCTATAACGGCTATCCTTTCGCCCTTTTTGCCGCGAGCGAGGAGTGATGTTCCAAGCGCCCTTATATCTTGCTGAAATTCTTTGTATGAAACATCATAGTATTCTCCTTGGACATTTTTAAGTTTAAAGGCGGGCTCGTCCCCAAAAAGATCAACGCTTTGATCTATAAGGTCCCTGAAATTTTTTATCTCTCTTACATCATAAATAGCGCGGTCTAACATCATCACATATCACCATACATAGATTATTTTTTATATCATAAATATTTGCAAAATATTATACCACACCACAATATAATTTACAAACATTTAAACTAATTTTTACTTAACTGTTTTAAATTTTTGCGCCATTAATTTTGCAGCTTTATATATGTCTCCGCACCCCAAGGTTACAACGATATCTCCCTGCTGTGCGTTTTTTAGTATAAAATCTGCCGCCTCTTCAAATGTTTTGCGTATTACGCTGCCAGGTATCAGCCTTGCCAAATCTTCGGTTCTTATCCCAAAAGTATTGATTTCCCTTGATCCCATTATCTCGGTTAGTACAACATTGTTTGGTATCTTAAGGGCCTTGGCAAAATCTTCCAGCAGCATAGACGTACGTGAAAATGTAAACGGCTGGAAAACAGCCCACACCTTATTATATCCCATACTCATGACGGCTCCTAAAATTGCCTTTAGTTCAGCAGGGTGATGAGCATAATCATCCGCGATCGTCACCCCTGAATACTCCCCTATTATCTCAAAGCGTCTCCCCGCTCCCTTAAAGTTTTCAAGCGCTTTTACAGACTCATCAAACTTTGCACCTGAATACAAAGCGCACGCTATTGCCGCAAGGGCATTTAAAATATTGTGCTTGCCGGGAACATTTAAAACAACCGTGCCCAACTTTTGTGTTTTAAAATATACGTCAAACTCCGGAAACGCTCCCCTGTTCATTTTAATGTTTTCGGCGTAATAGTCATTTTTAGGATCTATGCCAATTGTAATGATCTCTTTACCTGTAACCCCGCTCACCGCTTCTGCTGTATTTTCATCGTCACCGTTTATCACTATAGCTTTAGAGGCCAGATTAGCAAATTTGGTGAATGAGGCCTTGAGGTTATCCAGTGTCTTAAAGTAATCCAAATGATCCTCGTCTATATTTAAAATAACGGACACGTCGGGAGACAGGTCCAAAAATGTGTCTACAAACTCGCAGGCCTCACAAACCATATGTTCGCTGTTGCCGATTTTTGCATGGCTGTCTATTAACGGCAGTTTTCCGCCTATTACCGCGGTCGGGTCAATCCCCGTTTCAATCATTATCTGTGCAAGCATTGAGGTTGCGGTAGTTTTACCGTGTGTTCCGCTTATGGCTATGCAGTTTTTATAAAGCCTTGATATTGCCCCAAAAAGCTTGGATCGCTCAAATGTGGGTATCCCTGAACTTTTGGCCGCTACAAGCTCCGGGTTGTCAGGCAAAAGCGCTGCTGTGTACACAATCATCTGCGCACCTTTTATGTTTTCTGCCCTCTGCCCGATTTCCACTCTTACCCCCAAAGATCTAAGCTTGTCAATATTATCGCCCTCGTTGTTAT
>JAIRUF010000141.1 GCA_031254555.1 Oscillospiraceae bacterium
AGCGAGCGTAAGCTGAAAGACGAAAAAGAGCTTTTAGATGAGCTTATGAGTGATACTGAAAACGTTAATTATGAAGTAATAGCAAAGATAAAAGGGGAGATAATTGCGCTTGAGAAGCAGATGATCGAGCTTGAGCCCGCCGCCAGTGACAACGCGGTGAAAGAAGACGATCTTGCAAAAGTTATAGAGCTTTGGACCGGAATACCTGCAAGTAAAATAATAGAGAGTGATCTTAGGAAACTTGCCAAGCTTGAGGAAAACCTCAATAAGGTAGTTATCGGGCAAAAAGAGGCTGTGGCTTTAGTGTCGTCTGCTGTGAGACGAAGCAGGGTTCAGATAAACCCTCGCAGAAAACCGGCGTCGTTTATCTTTGTAGGGCCCACAGGCGTTGGCAAAACAGAACTTGTAAAGCAGTTGTCATATGAGTTGTTTGACACACCGGAAACACTGATAAGGCTTGATATGTCTGAATTTATGGAAAAACACAGCGTGTCAAGAATAATTGGTTCACCTCCTGGATATGTTGGATATGACGAGGCGGGCCAGCTCACGGAAAAAGTAAGGCGCAAGCCATACTCTGTAATCCTATTTGATGAGATAGAAAAAGCCCATCCGGATGTTATGAACATCTTACTGCAAATACTTGACGAGGGTAAGATAACGGACGCTCAGGGAAGGGTAGTCAACTTTGAGAACACTGTTATAATAATGACGTCAAATGCTGGCAGTGAACGCAAGGAGGGTGCTTTGGGGTTCGGGAAAACAGGAGACCAAGCATCAAAGGAAAAAGCGCTTAAGGCACTGCGGGAGTTTTTGCGCCCTGAGTTTTTGGGCAGGGTAGATGAGGTGGCAATTTTTAATGAACTGACCGATGACAACTATGATGAAATAGCCAATCTCATGATGAACGAGATCAAAGAACCTCTTTTAGATAAGGGCATAATGCTTGAGATAGACGACAATGTTGCCTCGGCGGTGAGGAATAATATGGACACATCAGTAAGGGGTGCTAGAGACTTAAGGAACGTGATAAGACGCCAGATTGAAGACAAGATCGCAAGTCTGATAATTGACGGTTTAAGCGGGCCGATATCTAAAATTCACATCTCGGCCAAAGGTAAAGAAATTACTTTAAATACGGCATAAAAAGCTATCTTAAGTGTATTGACAGGCGACGTTGATTATGATAGAATAATCAGCGTTGCAAATATGCGGGTGTAGTTCAGTGGTAGAATTCCAGCCTTCCAAGCTGGTTATGTGGGTTCGATTCCCATCACCCGCTCCAACGGCGATCCGCCCGCTTTCATAATGCATTTTATAGTTATTGATACTCATGCCAATGCAAGTGTCAAAAGGTGTTTTGCGAACAATTTACATGCGATTTGGGAATTCATAACACCGTGTGTGTTTTTTATCTACAGATTTGATCTTGCCGTTAACGACTTTTAAAGCTAATTTTAGTTTTTATGGTTAGTCGTTACCGGCACTTATATCAATTTGATTTATATGCGCTTGTAGCTCAGCAGGATAGAGCAACTGCCTTCTAAGCAGTAGGCCAGGGGTTCGAATCCCTTCAAGCGCGCCAAGCTTGGAGCACGGCCGTTTTGTGCATTTTGTAAGCCAGCAAAATTTACTATAAGGCCGGCTCCTTATTTTTTTGCAAACTGAAACTTCACATTTATATGATATAAATAATAATCAATCTAAAATATATGGTGGGTATAGCTCAGTTGGTTAGAGCGCCAGGTTGTGGCCCTGGAGGCCGTCGGTTCAAATCCGATTATCCACCCCAAAGATTGCAAGAATACGCAGGCCGTTTAGCTTGGTGTATTTTAATAATAAGGATTACATACAGTGGGGTGTAGCCAAGTGGTAAGGCAACGGACTTTGACTCCGTCATCCGCTGGTTCAAATCCAGCCATCCCAGCCATACGTCGGAGCAAAGTACGCTTTGCTCCGTTTCCTTTTTTGTAAAAAGAAAACATCCGCTTGGCTCCCATAGCTCCTCCTTCTCCCCACAAAGCCTAAGGGGCTTTGCGTGGGCCCCTGTTTTGTCAAAGTACGCTTTGCTCCGTTTCCTTTTTTGTAAAAAGAAAATATCCGCTTGGCTCCCATAGCTCCTCATTCTCCCCACAAAGTCTAAGGGGCTTTGCGTGGGCCCCTGTTTTGTCAAAGTACGCTTTGCTCCTCTTTCTTCCCACAAAGCCTAAGGGGGGAGGGAATCAATTTATTATTATCAAAATAAAAACCCGGAATGATAAATCATTCCGGGTCAAAACACGTTATTTAACATTTGGGGCAAAGAACAAAATAATATTATTTTGAAGCTTAACTAAAAAAGTTATACCCGAACTCAAATTAGTGTTTTACAGAGGTTTTTTTACTGAGGAACTACATTAATAGCTCTGAACTTGCTGCTGTCTTTTGGGTCCGGCTCAACGTCAAAAGTAACTTTTTGACCCTCTTGAAGAGACTTAAATCCATCAGAAACGATAGCTGAAAAATGTACGAATACATCGTTGCCGCCGTCGTCGTTAGAGATAAAGCCGAATCCTTTCTCAGAATTAAACCATTTTACTGTACCGTTGTTCATAGTGTGGTACCTCCAAAAAAATATTATAATTTATTCTTCACTTATTAAAAAACTCACATAATTTTGCAGAACATCTAACGTACAATGACCTACAAAATTATGTGAGCTCAATGAAAGTGTTAAACAAATACATGCTTATTATATTATCAAAATATAAAAAAGTCAATACTTTAATTTAAATTGATAAGGACTCAGACATTCCCAAAGTTAGTATACCCCTATTATCGCGGTATATTTTATCAAATTGCGCGATCGGCAAAGGATTTGTGCCTGTTCCCACTTCTATTGTGTATCCGGGACGGTTATAATTTGAAATAAACCAATCTCGATACCCTGCGTATGATGACGATGACGGTGTGTCCATAAGTTCATATCCGCTCGATTTTGCAAACAGTTCGCCTATTTCGCGTGCCTTTGGCGGATCATAGTCAAGATAGCGCCAAAAAATTATCTCACCCTGTGAGTGATAAGCCAAAATCAGAGCAAAGTCATTGTTTTGAGTAAAATTAAAGACAGCTGTACTTTCAGGTTCTGAGAGTACATTGGGACCGACATAATCTCGGGGACCGGGCTTTGTAAATCCCTGGCTGAATTTTATTTCTTTGGCTTTCTCCCAGTTAGCGGGATAATTTAAGTTTAAGTCAACTCCGTTTATATTGGCTTTCCAGCCTGTCGGGAACGGTATATTAGGATAGCTTCTTGCAAACCCTTGAGCCCTTTGATAATATGTGTCTCCGGGGTTTAAAGCTCCCGTCGCTAGGTCTACTCCATCCGGATTGACCATAGGCGCCATAAACAGTGAAACCGTGTTAAAGAGAGTGTTTGCACTTAAATTATATATTTGACCGCCCGAAGAGTATGCTTTGGCGTATTCTTCAGCGTATTTTAAAAGTACAGGAGTAGTTATCCACTCATTGCCGTGATGCGAGGCGTTGTAAAATACCTGCTTTGTTCCCTTTCCCAGTTTTATATAAGGTATAGATCTGCCCATAACACTTCTGCCTATGCTGCCGGATGCGATAAAAGGATATCGAACAGTAAGCCCTTGCAGCACATTCTCAAGCACAGTGGATGTAAAGCTTATGTTTGTCGGGATGAGATCAAACCCAAACGGTATGATTATGTTGCTTCCCGGGGTCAATGCCGATGGGTTAAGCGAAGGGTTTGCAGTACCTATTGCACGCACGGTTGTGTAAAACCTTTGTGCCAAATTCCAAAAAGTATCTCCCCTCTGTATAGTACGTGTTGTATATCCCCTTATGTAAGGCATTAAATGCGTCCATGTCTGCGGTCCGACGATTCCGTCCGCAGCCAGCCTGAACTGACGCTGAAAATTTAATACGGCGGCCCTCGTCTGATTGCCGAATATTCCATCGGGCTGCGATGCTAAATAACCGCTTCGGTTAAGCGCTAACTGAAGAAGTTCAACAAAGGGACCTGTGTTCCCAAATCTTAAGATATCCAAAAATAATTCCTCCCCAAAAATAAATCTCCACACTATTATGAATATGATTGGAATAATTAAACTGTTCTTGAATTCTTGGCAATGCAGTATATGAGATAAAAAAATTAGCCTATTATAGCTTGGCAAGTCTAAATGGCAAATCAATTATTTATTGAGATTTTTTTACAGATGTGATAAAATAAAAAAGTTAAAATGTAAAATATTGTAAAGTTAGTTTTTATGCACAACAGTGTGTTATATGCTTGGACAAGTTCGTCATTTATGGTTTACAAAGCGGAGGTAAAAGCTTTAATGTCAGACAATTTTTTTAATATAAATAGCAGTATAAGAGAACTTGAAAGACAAGCTTTAGAAAAAAGCCTGCCGCATTTTTGCAAAGTAGAGGAAATCACTGAGTACAATCAGAACAAAGTTTTGTCCTCCTTTATAAAAAATCGTGTCAGTGAGTCACATTTTGTGCCATCAACCGGATACGGATATGGTGACAGGGGCAGGGATACACTTGAAAAGGTGTTTGCCCATGCGTTCGGGGCACAGGACGCGTTGGTAAGGCATAGCTTTGCCAGCGGGACGCACGCTTTAGCTACAGCGCTTTTCGGCGTGCTGAGGCCCGGTGATAAACTGTTGTGTATAACGGGAACGCCGTATGATACAATTCACCCGGTAATAGGACTTACAGGTCATGGGCAGGGCTCGCTTGGAGATTTTGGCATAGCATATGAGCAGATAGACCTTTTACAAAGCGGATGTATCGATGAAACGGCGGTACAAAAATCTGTGGAGTCCAAGGACGTTAAAGTGGTATATTTGCAGAGGTCCAGGGGATATTCGCTGAGGAATACACTGTCTGTGAGCAGCATACAAAAAATTTCTGATAAGATTAAAGATATAAACAATAAGGTCATAATAATGGTGGATAACTGTTACGGTGAATTTACCGAAAAACTTGAGCCGACACAGGCCGGTGCGGACTTAATTGTGGGCTCGCTCATAAAGAACCCGGGGGGCGGAATTGCAAAAACAGGCGGGTATATAGCTGGGCGAAAAGATTTAATAGAGCTGTGCTCATATAGGATGACAACGGCCGGTCTAGGTCGTGAAGTCGGGGCGTCAATCGGAGAGACGCGCAATATGTTTATGGGGTTTTTTAACGCTCCTCACGTCACGGGAGAGGCTCTTAGAACAGCAGTGTTTTCATCTGCTCTGTTCGAGCTTATGGGATTTGATGTAAGCCCTGTGTGCGGGGAGGAAAGATATGATATTATCCAGATGATAAAACTTGGGGACGAGAGACTTCTTCACGCGTTTTGTTCCGGTTTGCAAAGCGGCGCACCGATAGACTCTTTTGTGACTCCGCAAGCCTCTGAAATGCCTGGGTATGACAGTAAAGTTATAATGTCTGCGGGCGCCTTTACCGCAGGTTCGTCTATTGAGCTGTCGGCTGATGCTCCATTAAGGGAACCTTTTGCGGTGTGGCTGCAGGGCGGGCTTAATTTTCACAGCGCAAAGACAGCGGTTTTATTGGCGGCGCAGGAAGTGCTTGAAAAAATGATGAACCTTGAGGGGAAATATTGATGGATTATATGGACTTAAAAAGCGGTACGGATATAAGGGGCGTTGCCTTGCAGGGCGATGAGGAGATCGACCTGACACACGAGGTTGTATACAGGATAGCTCAGGGTTTTGCACATTGGCTGTTCGAGCGCTTTAACAGCAGAGAGGAAATAAGCGTGGCGGTCGGGAATGACTCACGCATATCTGCACAAAGGATTAAAAAAACTTTTTTAAACGGCTTATCTCAGGCGGGTATAGCCATAAAGGATTGCGGTTTGTCCTCCACCCCTGCGATGTTTATGACAACTGTTAATTTAGGGTGCAGCGCTGCGGTTGAAATAACCGCAAGCCATCATCCGTTTAACAAAAATGGATTCAAATTTTTTGTAAGGCAAGGTGGCCTTGATTCTCAGGATATAGAAAAAATATTAACTTATGCTCAAAAAGGCGTACTTTTTACGGCGCAGGTTCCCGGGGATATAGAAGAGATAAATCATATGAATACCTACGCCGAAAACTTAAGGCAATATATTTGTGAAGCAGTTAATGCAGATGATTATTCAAGGCCGCTTCGCGGATTTAAGATAGTGGTGGACGCGGGTAACGGCGCCGGCGGATTTTACGCCGACAAGGTTCTCGAACCATTGGGAGCTGACATAACAGGCAGCCAGTTTTTAGAGCCTGACGGATTGTTCCCAAATCATGTGCCAAACCCGGAGGACGCGCAGGCTATGCGCTTTATTTCGCAGGCAACTGTTCAAAACAATGCAGATTTGGGAATAATATTTGACACGGATGTTGACCGTGCGGCTTGCGTGGGGGGAAACGGCCAAGAGATAAATAAAAACAAACTCATAGCTCTTGCATCCTGTATAGCGCTGGAAGATAACGAGGGCGGCACAATAGTAACGGATTGTGTGACGTCAAGCGGTCTTAAGGACTTTATTGAGAACGAACTCTCAGGCAGGCACCACCGCTTTAAAAGGGGCTATAAAAATGTTATCAACGAAGCTGTAAGGCTTAATTTGGAGTGCAGTGTAAACGCTCCGTTGGCTATAGAAACATCCGGTCATGCGGCAATGAGGGAGAACTACTTCCTTGATGACGGTGCATATTTGATAACGAGGATCATAATAAAAATGGCGCAGCTTTCAAAAGAGGGGAGAACGCTTGAAAGCCTTATAGAAAATCTTGTAGAGCCCTGCGGGGAGGCTGAATACAGAATAGGGATCCTTGATAAAAACTTTAAGGAATATGGCGATAAAGTCATAAAAGAACTTGAGGAGTATGTGGACTTAAACGATAAATTTGTAAAGGCGCAGGACAGTTATGAGGGGATAAGGGCGTCGATGCCATGCTGTGAAGGGTGGTTTTTATTGAGGCTCAGTGTGCATGACCCTATTCTTCCTCTTAATATTGAGAGCAATAATGATAGTGGAGTGAGCATAATAAGGGAAGAGGTAAAGAATTTCTTAAAAAATTATGCAAACCTTGATATTACATCATTGTGAGGGCAACTAATGGAAAGAACAGAAATAATAAAGTTATATGATAATACAGTTGATTTCAAAGATCGCACAGTAAAGATATGCGGTTGGATAAAATCTGTAAGGGACTCAAAAAATGTCGGATTTATAGAGATAAACGACGGTAGCTGTTTTAAAGGCACACAGGTGGTTTTTGGACGTGACAGACTTTCAAACTATGAAGAGATTGCATCGCTGAATGTCGGGTCGTCAATTGTTGTAACGGGTAAACTCCTGCTTACGCCTCAGGCCAAACAAGAGTTTGAAATAAACGCCGATTCAATAGAGATAGCAGGGGAGTCATCACCGCAGTACCCACTGCAAAAGAAAAGGCATACGCTTGAGTATTTAAGGACGATAGGGCACTTAAGGGCGCGGACAAATACCTATAGTGCCATATTCAGAGTTCGGTCCTGTGCCGCCTTTGCGATACACAAGTTTTTTAATGACAATGGGTTTTTCTATGTTCACACGCCGATAATCTCATCCACGGACGCAGAGGGTGCGGGCGAGATGTTTAAAGTCACTTCCCTTGATTTAAGTGATGTACCCAAAAATGATAATGGCGGGGTCAACTATAAAGAGGACTTTTTTGGTCGCCCGTCTTACCTTACCGTTTCCGGCCAGCTGCAAGGGGAATGTATGGCGGCAGCTTTGGGGAAAGTATACACCTTTGGACCGACGTTTAGAGCGGAAAAGTCGTACACGCAAAGGCATGCGGCTGAGTTTTGGATGATAGAGCCTGAAATGTCGTTTGCCAACTTAAACGATGATATGGACACAGCCGAAAGCATGATAAAATATGTCCTGTCATATGTGCTGGAAAATAATAAAGACGAGATGCAGTTTTTTAACGATCACTATGATAAGGGACTTATAGAGAGACTTTTAAATGTTGTAAACTCTGACTTTGAAAGAATCAGCTACACAAAGGCCATTGAGTATTTAGAGGCAAACAATGATAATTTTGAGTTTAGGGCCGAATGGGGCTGCGATTTATCAACCGAACACGAAAAATACCTAAGTGAGCAAGTATTTCAAAAACCGGTGTTTATAACGGACTATCCAAAGGACATAAAGGCATTTTATATGCGCCTTAACAGCGACGATAAAACAGTTGCGGCTATGGATCTTTTGGTTGCGGGCATAGGGGAGATAATTGGAGGAAGCCAGAGAGAGGAGAGGCTTGACATCTTAACGCAGCGTATGCAGGAGCTCTCTATGAATATTGAAGATTATCAGTGGTATCTCGATCTGCGTAGATTCGGAACAGTGGCACACAGCGGATTTGGGTTAGGATTTGAAAGGCTGATTATGTATATAACGGGTATCTCAAATATAAGGGACGTTGCCCTGTTCCCAAAAACAGCAGGGTATACGCAGTTTTAAAGGAGTATTATGAGCGGCAATTTAGAAAAACTTAAAAGCAGGTTGCAAGAGGTTTCGATCGACAATAAAATATGTATTGCCTTTTCGGACGGTGTGGACAGCACCGTGCTGTTAAAAGTTGCGCAACTTGCGGGATTGAACGCCCTGGCCGTCACTTTTGATACACAGCTTACCCACAATGATACCGGCATGGAAAAAGCGGCGCAAACGGCACAGTCGTTTGATGCGAAGCACATGGTGATAAATATTGACATGCTGGCAGATAGAAAAATAGCTTCAAATGATAAACTTCGCTGTTATTACTGTAAAAAGAAAATGTTTGACCTTCTTTTAAAAATAGCACATGACAACGAAATCAAGAATATTTGTGACGGAACTAACGCGGATGACCTCAATGAATACAGACCGGGCCTTAGGGCAAAAGACGAGTCCGGAGTGCTAAGTCCGTTAGCTGACTGCGGCCTTACAAAGCAGGATGTCCGAAATATTGCAAAAGAGCTTTCACTGAGCGTTGCGACAAAGCCATCATCCCCGTGCCGCTTAACCCGCTTTCCGTATGACACAAAGATAACAAGAGAGATGCTTGAAAAAGTAAAACAGGGCGAAGACATACTAAAATTATATGGGTTTGACAACTGCCGCCTGCGGGTGTTTGGAGATATGGCAAAAGTAGAAATACCAAAAGAGGAGTTTAACTCTTTTATGGACAAGGCGGATAAGATGTCTCTGTTGATCAAACTGGTTGGATTTACATGTGTGG
>JAIRUF010000014.1 GCA_031254555.1 Oscillospiraceae bacterium
ACGAAGAGTGTTTTTGCTGAGATCAACAGCCTTTGGAACCGCGCTGAGGTCGCCGCCCATGAGTACTATATCCGCTGAATCTATAGCCACATCGGTGCCATCGCTCATGGCGATCCCCACATCAGCTATGGCAAGCGCCGGAGCATCATTTATCCCGTCGCCTACCATTGCCACAATTTTTCCCTGTCGCATAAAACTTTCAACAGCGCCTGCTTTTTCATCCGGCATTACGTTTGCTATCACATTATCTATACCTACCTGTGACGCTATTGCCTTGGCGGTTTTTTCACTGTCTCCTGTAAGCATCACAACCTCTATCCCATGAGACTCAAGCCTATTTACCGCCTCTTTGCTTGAGTCCTTTATTGTGTCTGCTACCGCTATAATCCCCAAAAGCTCATCACTTTGTGCGACGTATACCGCCGTTTTGCCCTGCATTGAAAGATCATTGAATCGGGTTTTATATGCGGACACATCTATTGCGTATTCATTCATCAGTTTTTCGTTGCCTAAACTCACATAGTCTCCGTCTATTTGCGCGCGTATTCCCTTACCCGGCAAAGCTTCAAAATCCGTGGACTGCAAAACCTCTGCGCCCGCTTCGTTTGCCCTCTCTACAATTGCCTCTCCAAGCGGGTGTTCACTTCCCCTTTCAACGCAGGCAGCCTGCGTTAAAAGCCTGTGCTCATCATTTGAAATAATGTCAGTCACCTTTGGTTTGCCGCTCGTAATAGTCCCTGTTTTATCAAGCACAACCGTTTTAAGCTTGTGTGCAGTTTCAAGAGCTGCTCCGCTTTTTATAAGTATGCCGTTTCGTGCGCCCACTCCTGTTCCCACCATGATTGCTGTGGGCGTTGCAAGCCCCAATGCGCAAGGACACGCAATTACAAGAACACTGACAAATATCGTAATGGCAAAAGATGTGCTCTCCCCTGCCAAAAGCCAGCCCGCTGCGGCTATAATTGCTATTGCAAGGACCACGGGCACAAAATAACCGGATATCTTATCCGCAAGCCTTGCAATGGGAGGCTTTGATCCTTGTGCATCCTCCATGAGTTTTATTATCTGAGACAGGGCTGTTTCATCCTGCCGTTTTAACACTTTCGCCTTTACGGCGCCGTTTTTGTTAAACGTACCTGAGAATACCCTATCCCCCTCATTTTTCTCCACTGGTATACTTTCTCCCGTAAGCATTGACTCATCAACACTTGTATATCCGCTTATAACTTCCGCGTCGGCGGCTATTGTCATCCCGGGCTTTATAATTATAATATCGCCTATTGACAGCTCGCTTGAAAGTATTTCAATTTCTATATTCCCCTTTTCAATTACGGCTGTTTTAGGAGAAAGCTCAACAAGCCTGTATATAGCTTGGGTTGTCTTTGACTTGCTACTGGCCTCAAGGCTTCTGCCTAAAAGGATAAACGTGAGGATAAGGCCAGCGGACTCAAAATACAGGTCATGGACGAAATGCACATCACCGCCCGATATCTTCATCAGAGAATAGATACTGTATAGAAATGAAGTGACAGCCCCCATGGATATTAGGGTATCCATATTGGGGCTTAAGTGAAACGCCGACCGGACGCCCACTGCAAATATATCCTTTGCAACCACTAATATAGGAAATGTAAATAAAAGCTGAGATACCGCAAATGCAAGGGCATTACTTGCAGGATCTATAAACGATGGTACAGGAAGCGATACCATATGCCCCATAGATATATACAGTAAAGGCACGGCAAAACAAAGCGCTGTTAAAAACCGCTTCCTTGCAATGTTCTCACGGACAGTTATTTTTTCATGCTCTTTTTCCCTGTCCTGAGACTGCTGCTCGTTAAGCGGAGTAAAACCCGCTTTTGCAATGGCTATTTTTATGTCAGATATTTTAACCGTACTTTCGGCAAAATCTATTACAGCTCTGTTTGTGGCAAGATTTACAGACACGTTTTCAACTCCGTCAATCCTGCCTACAGCTCGTTCCACAGCGCTTGCACAGGCAGCGCAGCTCATGCCCTCTATACCTACCGTTACTTTTTTTACATTGCTCATCGCTGCATCTCCTTAATTCGGCTTTAAAAGTTATCTTAACTGCGCGGCTAATTAAGAATATTTTAACACTTTTATTGTATATTATAAAGCAAGAAAAAGAGCGGACTTAAAAAGTCCGCTCTGATTTGATTTAATGTTTGGGGGTCTACCATTCAAAAGCAGACACAATACGGGGATATTTTTTGCATCCAATGCAGTAAGATATTATCTTACCAGAGCAAGACAATAAGTACAACAAAGGCAACCGCAAAGATGTGTCGTGATTTAAGTGATATAGAGTTTGATTATATTTTTATTTTTAACTTCTAGGTAATTTTCAGTCCAAAACTGACTGACAACGCTTGGTTTATCCTGTTCATATCATCATCGGCAAGTGTTCCCATACGTTCTTTAAGTCTTTTTTTATCGAGGGTTCTTACTTGTTCGAGCAAAACAATTGAGTCTTGGGCCAGACCGCATTCATCGGCGTTTACCTGAATATGAGTGGGTAGATTGGTCTTATCTTTTTGGCTTGTAATAGCTGCTGCTATCACTGTGGGGCTAAACTTATTTCCCATGTCATTTTGGACAATAAGTACAGGTCTTACGCCTCCTTGTTCAGAACCCACTACGGGACTTAGGTCCGCATAGTAAATATCTCCCCTTTTTACTGTCATCATTAATCACTCTCCGAGGCAATTTGAATTGGTAATTATATCTTTGCCATTCAAATCAGAAAATAAACATTTCTGTCTTAATTTTTGGGGAGCTTTTAAAGTTGTTGTGCCGGGGAACACAACATTGCTTGACCAATCCAATATCTATTATATGTACTTATCCTTCATTTGCTATCTTTTTTATATTTAAAAATTCCGCTTTAAGACCAGCGCCCGGAACTTCTATTTTCTCAACCAACGCCGTTTTATCATTTTGCTTTATAATATAATTTTCTGAATTTATTTTTCCCTCATATATCCAATATTTACCCTCTCTCTTTATTTTTACAGAGTCTGATTGTACAAGTCTTACATAGGACGGCGAGATCAGAGATATAAAAGAGCTGTTTGGAAAAGAGGACAAATCCATTTTTATATTCATATCTTTATACTGCATCGAATACTCCTGCACGGATTTTATTATTTTAAAGTTACTCAGCTCTTTCGGAGATGTAATTGTAATCTCCTGGTTGTCATAATCCTTATGCACTATATGGCACTCCATCTTTATATCTTTTAACGTTATCTTAACGTCTGACTCATAACTTTGCGCTATCTCCGGCGGTTTTGGGCTTTCTTTGCCGCAGGCGGAGAGCCCGAACACAAAAAGGAGTACAAACAATGCAGTCCAAATCTTTTTATTCATACACAAAACACCTAGTCACTCAAATTATGAAAGCAACAAAGGCACCTCATTTATAATATAT
>JAIRUF010000015.1 GCA_031254555.1 Oscillospiraceae bacterium
TTTTTAATATGCTGCTGCAAATACTTGAGGACGGAATCTTAACTGATTCCCAGGGCCGGAAAGTAGACTTTAAAAACTGTATTATTATCATGACTTCTAATGTAGGAGCGCAGCTCATATCCAGCGGCAGGGGAAACCTTGGATTTACAGGAAGTGAAAACGGGCAGTCAATTAGTTTTGAAAAGATTAAAGAGTCCGTGATGAGCGAACTCAAAAAGACGTTCCGCCCAGAGTTTTTAAACAGGGTTGACGACACAATCGTCTTCCAGCAGCTTAGAAAGGAAGACATAATTGAGATTGCCAGCAGAATGCTCCACACACTTTCAAGCAGAGTCAAGGCTATGGATATAGAGATAGGATTTGCGAGTGCAGTGGCCGAAAAGATTGCCGACGCGGGATTTGATCCCGTTTATGGTGCAAGGCCGCTTCGCAGGGCGATACAGTCCCAGATTGAGGATAAACTTTCTGAAAAAATGTTGCAGGGAAGTGTTTTAGCAGGCAAGAAATATATCTGTGAAATCGAAAATGATGAAATCAAATTGGTTGAACAGGCCTAAAATTTTTAAAGTACAAAATTAAAGAGCACCATGGATTTATCCGCGGTGCTCTTTAATAATTGAATATGAATTTTATTGATCTGTTTTATATCCTATTATTTCTTTTGCGATGTAGATAGGACGGTTTTTACCTTGAATATATGTCTTGGCGAGATACTTGCCAATTGTGCCCAAGGCCAAAAGCTGCAAACTGCCTAAAAAAAGAATCAACACGACAATTGTGGCATATCCCGGAATGTTAATTGAGAAAAACAGCTTTTGGATAACGACAACGATAAGATACAGTGAGGAAAAAATAGTGCTGATAAGCCCAATTATTGTGGAAACCTGCAGCGGAAGGGTCGTGAATGACGTTATACCATCCAGAGCATAGAACAGCAGTTTAAAAAACGACCACTTTGATTTGCCCGTAAAACGTTCATTTACCTGATATGGTATATAATGTGTGTTAAATCCGATCCACGCGAAAATTCCCTTTGTAAATCTTTGGTATTCACCCATGCTTAAAATTGCGTCTGCCATGGAACGACGGAACGTTCTAAAATCACTGGCTCCGTTAACAAAATTGAGATGGGTAAGAGAATTTATAATTTTATAAAAAGAGTTTTTAAAGAAAACTAAGAGCTTGTCCTCCTTACGCTTTTCCTGATAGGTTGCCACACAGTCGTAATCTTGATTTTCATCCAGAGTCTTTATCATTTCAAGCACAAGCGCTGGGTCATGCTGTAAATCGGAGTCAATAAGGCATATATAATCGCCTTCGGACTCTTTAATGCCTGCGTAGATTGCAGACTCTTTTCCAAAGTTGCGGGAAAAGTCAATGATTTTTATATTAAGATCACTTTCACTGTGAAGGTATTTTAAATTTTTTAGAGTGTCATCACTGCTGCCGTCATTTATAAAAATAATTTCAAAATTAAATCCTGCATCTGTAAATACTTTTTTTACATCAGAGTGAAAACGTTTTATGTTACCTTCCTCGTTGTAGCAAGGAACTATTAAAGAAAGCTTCATCATTTATAATCCTCCTTGATAAAATTGCAGATTATTAATTATACCGTTTGTGGTGGAAAATTGTCAAATGCTGGGGTTTTATTAAACAAAAAGTTTGAGTTTTTGCAAGATTAAAATATGGAAATTGCAATTATGATACAAAACTTTTTGATTTTTCACTTAAAATTCTTAATAATGTACAATGGAAATCCATATGCTATGTGATGTATAATATAACGGAATAACAAAAAAGAGCGAGGGAGTAAAACATGGAAAAACTTACGAGCAATAAGAGTATATTAAACTGGATTGAAGAGAAAGTTGATCTTGTAAAGCCGGATGAAATAGTTTGGATAGATGGTTCGCAAGAGCAGCTCGAAGCTCTGCGGGAGCAGGCCTGCAAATCGGGTGAAATTAAAAAACTAAATGAGGAAAAGCTGCCGGGTTGCTATATTCACCGCACCGCTGTAAATGATGTTGCGCGAGTGGAGCACAGAACATTTATATGCACAAGCGACAAAGAACAGGCGGGCCCTACAAATAACTGGATGGCGCCCGAGGAAGGTTATGACCTTGTTTATTCAATCGCTAAAGACAGCTATAAAGGCCGTACGATGTATGTGATTCCATATTCAATGGGACCTATTGGCTCTCCGCTTGCAAAAGCCGGAATAGAGCTTACTGATTCTATATATGTTGTACTTAACATGGCTATAATGACGCGTGTGGATAAGAAGGTACTTGATGTTTTAGGCGATAGCGACGATTGGGTACGCGGGCTGCATTGCCGCTGCGATATTGATGAGGAAAAAAGATATATCTGCCATTTCCCTGAGGATAACACCATTATATCGGTAAACTCAGGATACGGCGGAAACGTACTTCTCGGCAAAAAATGCTTTGCCTTGAGGATAGCATCTTATCAGGGGAAAAACGAGGAGTGGATGGCAGAGCACATGCTTATCCTTGGAATTGAGAATCCGCGCGGTGAGGTTAAATATATTTGTGCCGCGTTCCCATCTGCCTGCGGAAAAACAAACCTTGCAATGCTTATTCCGCCTGAAACCTATAAGAAAAAGGGTTATAAGGTTTGGTGCGTAGGCGACGACATAGCATGGATCCGCAAAGGTGAAGACGGCAGGCTCTATGCAATTAACCCTGAATATGGATTCTTTGGAGTAGCGCCTGGCACCAATGAAAAATCTAATCCAAACGCGCTTAAGAGTGTCAGAAAAAATACTATCTTTACAAATGTTGTCCACAATCTTGAGGATAATACGGTTTGGTGGGAGGGGCTTGACAAAAATCCGCCTCAAAACGCCATAGACTGGAAAGGCAATAAGTGGAACGGCAAAGAGTCCGATGTGACAGGAGCTCATCCCAACAGCAGATTTACGGCCCCGGCCACCAACTGCCCGTGTATCAGTGATGAGTTTGAAAACCTTAAGGGAGTTCCGATTTCTGCAATAGTGTTTGGCGGAAGAAGAGCAAAACTTGCGCCGCTTGTGTACCAGTCAAAGGATTGGGATCACGGTGTATTTGTGGGATCGATCATGGCGTCTGAAACAACGGCGGCGGCGGCAGGTGCTGTTGGTGTTGTAAGGCGTGACCCAATGGCTATGCTTCCTTTCTGCGGTTACAATATGGCTGATTACTGGCAGCACTGGATTGATATCGGCAAGACGTTGGATCCTGATAAAGCGCCTAAGATATTTAATGTAAATTGGTTTAGAAAAGATGAGGACGGAAAATTTATGTGGCCCGGATTCGGTGACAATCTTCGCGTGCTCGACTGGATTATAGACCGCTGTGAGGGAAATGTTGAGGCACAGGAAACTGAAATCGGATTTTTACCCAAAGCTCAAGATATTAATATTGAGGGTATAGAGGATGAGGTCAACATCGGTTCACTTGAGAAAATGCTTAATATAGACGCATCTCTCTGGCGTGAAGAGGCAAAGGGAATTGAAGAGTTCTACTCAAAATTTGGTGACAGAATGCCAAGCGCGCTCAATAAATCGTTAAAAGATCTGAAAGAAAATCTTAAATAAAGAAATTACAAGTATAAATAAACTGCCCCAAGTTTTATATGGGGTTGCTAGTATGGTCCTTTAAATGGTGCGTAAAGCCCTTTAAAGGGCCATAGTTTTATTATGAAGACAGCTTAAATATGAGCTAAAAAATTTTATTAAAAGCAAAGAGAACTCAAAAATTATTTTAAAGTCATACGACAATAAAATGAAATTTTTGAGCAGCGATTATTGCAAAACAATATTTATATAACTTTTGCATATAAATATTGTTAAAATAATTAAAATGTTGAAAAAGCTGAGGAATGAAAGTTTAAATCTTTACAAAATATATAAAATTCTATTAAATCAGGATGAATTTAAAAGCTAAAATTAAGTTTTCAACAGTTTCCACAGAGTTTTAAACATATGAAAGTAAAAAGGCTTTACACTAAAAAAATAATAATATACGCATAATTTATTGAGTCAAAAAAGTAATAATGTATAGAAAATGAATTATTTAAAATACAAAAATTTCATAATTCAAAAACTCAAACTCAAAAGTAATCTGTAGCTGAGATTGACAAACATACTATCAATATGGTAAAATTCTACAGGTGACATTGTTGTAAAAACAGCAATGAATGTAAATGACGGATAACATAATAATAAAATGGCATGAGGGAGATGTTGTGAAATGAAGTATGCATTTTTTACAGGTGCTGCAGGCGGACTCGGCGGGGCATCAGCACGCGCTATGGCCAAAGAGGGATGGACAATTTTTGCGGCTGACATTAATGAGGTTGCTCTTGAAGAAATAGGCAGGGAAGAAAATATTATACCCATAAAGGTAGATATAACAAGTGAGGAAAGTATAGAGGCGGCCTTTAATGAAGTAAGCCAGGTTACAGATAAACTCGACGCAGTTATCAACTTTTCGGGAATACATAATATGTCATCACTTGTCGAAGGTGACATCATTAAGACTTTAGAAAAAATGATAGACATCAACGTTATGGGAATGGTTCGCGTAAATAAAATTCTCTTCCCGCTTGTAGAAGCCGGAAAAGGCAGAATTGTAAACTGTAGTTCTGAGTGCGGATGGATGAAAGCACAGCCATTTAACGGTCCTTACACCATAACCAAGTATGCCGTTGAGGCCTATAGTGACAGCCTTCATCATGAAATGGCTCTTTTGGGAATCCCTGTGATTAAAATTCAGCCCGGTTCATTTAAAACTAATATGCACGCCGATGCGGAGTCAGGTTTTGACAGGTTGATTGGCGGAACCACGCACTATAGAAAAGCGCTTAAAAGAATGAAACCACTTATGATGATAGAGCTTAAAATGGCAAATGATCCCAAGTACTTGGTTGAGGCAGTGCTTGAATCTGTCAACGCGGTTAAACCGAAATTCAGATATAAAGTAAAGAACAGCAAATTGCTTGGCTCAATGGAGATTATTCCAAACAGTATGCTTGGCTCAATATATAAAATGATTCTTGGTTAAAAGTTTTATTATAACTAGGTAAAAACGATGGTTTTTTAGTCATCGTTTTTATTTTTGTACATATATTTTTTTGAACTGTACATATTTACTATTGACAAAGCAAATAAAAATACATAACATTTTATTATAAAGATTTTAAAAATAAATTGAGTAGTTGCAAAGGGGGGAACATTAATGATATTTGAAAAAGTGAAAGAGATATTATGTGACCAGTTGGATATTGAGGAAAGTAAAATTAAATTGGAATCAGGGCTGATTGATGATCTCGGTGCGGACAGCCTTGATCTCATAGATATGGTTATGTCTATTGAAGATGAATTTGGCATAGAGGTGCCGGACTCAGCTATTGACAATATAAAGACAGTTGCTGACGCAGTTAAGTTTATAGAAGATCGTCAGCTTCAATAAAATAAATTGTTATAATGTAGAAAGCGGTACAGCCCATGTACCGCTTTCTAAGTATTTTGTGCATGGATATTGAAATAAAATATTTGTTGGTATATAATACCTAACTGTATATAAAGAAAAAAAGGGCGGTAATATTATGGCTGATCAAAAAAAAATGGTTGACGAAATCACATCCATGGATGAGGATTTTGCCAAATGGTATACCGACGTTGTAAAAAAGGCGGAACTGGCGTCTTATTCAAGCGTTAGGGGCTGTATGGTCGTGCGCCCTTACGGGACTGCGCTTTGGGAAAATATAAGAAACGAGCTTGATAAGCGCTTTAAGGCGGGCGGGCATGAGAATGTTATGATGCCCCTTTTTATACCTGAAAGCTTGCTGCAAAAAGAAAAAGACCATGTAAAGGGATTTGCTCCTGAGGTTGCGTGGGTTACGCACGGCGGAAGTGAAAAGCTGACCGAGCGACTTTGCGTGAGGCCGACATCAGAGACGCTGTTCTGCGATCATTATAAGGAAGTGGTACAGTCATACAGAGATTTGCCCAAACTGTATAATCAGTGGTGCTCTGTCG